>NZ_DAIUFW010000007.1:0-193454 GCF_036844465.1 Methylobacillus sp. | reverse complement strand
CGTGAAGGCGGCCGTACCGTCGGTGCTGGCGTCGTGGCTAAAATTATTGAGTAAGAAAATACTCTAAAGTGAGCCGCAAACATTTAATGTTTGCGGCTTTTTGCTCTTTGAAATCGCTCTTTAAGGAAATAACATGGCAGCTCAAAAAATCCGTATCCGCCTCAAGGCATTTGATTACCGTTTGATCGATCAATCCGCGCTTGAGATCGTTGAAACGGCCAAGCGTACTGGCGCAGTGGTAAAGGGTCCAGTGCCTTTGCCAACTCGTATTGAGCGCTTTGATATTCTGCGTTCTCCACACGTCAACAAGACATCCCGTGATCAGTTCGAAATTCGTACTCATCAGCGTCTGATGGATATTGTTGATCCAACCGACAAGACAGTCGATGCATTGATGAAGTTGGATCTTCCAGCCGGTGTTGATGTAGAGATCAAGCTGTAACTTGTGTTTTTGCAGTGGGTCGGATATAATCCGACCCTTTCGCGTAACCGGGTCGGTCAATTGCAATCGGCCTTTTTAATTATTATAAGGAATCGATCATGAGCTTAGGGCTTATTGGTCGCAAGGTGGGCATGACCCGCATCTTTACTGATGAAGGCGAAAGCATTCCAGTAACGGTGCTTGAGGTCGTGCCTAACCGTGTGACACAGATCAAGACAGCTGCAAGCGATGGCTATACAGGCCTTCAAGTCGCTTATGGCGAGCGTCGTGCCAGCCGTATTGGCAAGGCATTGACCGGTCATTATGCCAAAGCTGGTGTTTCTGCCGGCGTTGGTATCAAGGAATTCCCCGTTTCTGGCGAAGTATTGGCCAGCTATGCAGTAGGTGGGCAAGTCACGGTTGAACTGTTCCAGGCTGGGCAGTTGGTTGATGTGACAGGCACATCCATCGGTAAGGGTTTTGCTGGTGGAATCAAGCGTCACAACTTTGGTTCCGGTCGTGCAACCCATGGTAACTCCAGATCCCATAATGTGCCTGGTTCCATTGGTATGGCGCAAGATCCGGGTCGTGTTTTCCCTGGCAAGCGTATGCCTGGTCACCTGGGGGCTGTGAAGACTACTGTGCAGAATCTTGAGATTGTGCGCATAGATGCTGAACGCAACCTGTTGTTGATCAAAGGTGCGGTTCCTGGCTCTAAAGGCGGCGATGTTGTCGTGCGCCCTAGTGTGAAGGTGAAGGCATAATGGAAATCAAGTTAATCGATAAGAATGGCAAGCCGGCAAAGGCTGGTTTGGCTGTTTCTGAAACGACTTTTGGTCGTGAATTCAACGAGGCGCTGGTTCATCAGGTGGTGGTCGCTTATCAGGCGAACGCCCGTACTGCTACCCGTGCTCAGCTGACTCGTGCAGAAGTTACGCATACTACCAAGAAGCCATGGAACCAGAAGGGTACAGGTCGTGCTCGTGCTGGTATGAGCTCCAGCACTATCTGGCGTGGGGGTGGTCGTGCATTTCCTAACACTCCTGATGAAAACTTCAGCCACAAGATCAATCGCAAGGCTTATCGTGCCGGTGTGCGTTCCATCTTGTCCGAGCTGGTGCGTCAGGAACGTTTGGTTGCAGTTGAAGAATTTGCAGTTGATACACCAAAAACTAAGCAATTGGTTGAGAAAATCAAGAATCTTGGTTACAACGAAGGTGTGTTGGTGTTGGTAGATCAGTTCGATGAAAATCTGTATCTGTCTGCTCGCAACCTGCCGCACGTTCTGGTGCTCGAGGCGCAATATGTTGATCCTGTGAGCTTGGTTCGCTTCCCGCAAGTCTTGGCTACTACAGGTGCTGTTAAGAAGCTTGAGGAGATCCTGGCATGAGCGCATTGAGTATTCAGGAACGTTTGCTGCAAGTCATTCTTGCACCGCAAATTACAGAAAAAGCTACCCGTGTTGCCGATAAGCATCAGCAAATTGCCTTCCGTGTGCGCACAGATGCGACCAAGCCCGAAATCAAGGCTGCGGTTGAATTGGTGTTCAAGGTGGAAGTTGATGCTGTCACTGTGGTCAATGTGGGCGGCAAGGTAAAGCGTGCTGGTCGTACATTCGGCCGCCGCAAGGATTGGAAGAAGGCTTATGTGAGCCTGAAGCCAGGTCAAGAAATTAACTTCGCAGCGGGCGAATAGGAGAAATCATGGCACTGATTAAAGTCAAGCCTACTTCCCCAGGCCGGCGCGCCGTAGTCAAGGTGGTGACACCTGAACTGCACAAGGGCAAGCCCTATGCGCCGCTGTTGGAGAAGCAAAGCAAAAAAGCTGGCCGTAACAATAACGGCCATATTACGACACGTCACCAAGGTGGCGGTCACAAGCAGCATTACCGTATTGTTGATTTCCGTCGTAACAAGGATGGCATCCCGGCCAAGGTCGAGCGTCTGGAGTATGATCCAAACCGCAGCGCGCACTTGGCATTGCTGGTGTATGCAGACGGCGAGCGTCGTTACATTATTGCTCCTCGCGGTGTTTCCGCTGGCACGCAATTGGTGAGCGGTTCTGATGCGCCTATCCGCGCAGGTAATGCATTGCCTTTACGCAACATTCCTGTCGGTAGCACGATCCATTGCATCGAATTGCAGCCTGGCAAGGGTGCGCAAGTTGCGCGTTCTGCTGGAACCTCCGTGCAGTTGCTGGCGCGTGAAGGCAGCTACGCTCAATTGCGTTTGCGTTCCGGCGAAGTTCGCCGTGTTCACGTTGACTGCAAGGCAACGATCGGCGAAGTAGGTAATGAAGAACACTCCCTGCGCTCCATCGGTAAGGCTGGTGCTGTGCGTTGGCGCGGTGTTCGTCCTACTGTCCGCGGTGTGGTCATGAACCCTGTCGATCACCCGCACGGTGGTGGTGAAGGTAAAACTGCTGCTGGTATGAACCCTGTCAGCCCATGGGGTCTGCCAACCAAGGGTTATCGTACGCGTAGCAACAAGCGTACTGACAACATGCGCGTTAGCCGCCGTCCTGCGAATAAGAGGTAATCAATATGGCACGTTCAATTAAAAAAGGGCCATTCGTGGATGGCCATCTGGCAAAGAAGGTGGAAACGGCTGTTGCTGGTCGTGACAGAAAGCCAATCAAGACTTGGTCTCGTCGCTCTACCATCCTGCCTGATTTCATTGGTTTGACCATTGCGGTCCACAACGGCAGACAACATGTGCCGGTGCTGGTTACAGAAAACATGGTAGGTCACAAGCTCGGCGAATTTGCGCTGACCCGTACGTTCAAGGGTCACGCAGCCGACAAGAAGGCCAAGAGGTAGGAGAATGACGATGGAAGTATCTGCAGTATTAAGAGGTGTTCATCTGTCCCCACAGAAGGCTCGCTTGGTGGCTGACCTGATTCGCGGCAAGAAGGTGGATCATGCACTTAATATCTTGGCATTCACTCCGAAAAAGGGTGCTGAAGTGATCAAGAAAGTAGTTGAGTCTGCTATTGCCAATGCCGAGCACAATGAAGGCGCCGATATCGACGAATTGAAGGTAACTTCGATTTATGTCGACAAGGGCTTGGTGTTGAAGCGTATTCGCGCTCGCGCCAAGGGTCGCGCCGGACGGATTATCAAGCCAACTTGTCACATCACTGTGACTGTTGGTAACTAAAGGAATCGTTATGGGTCAGAAAATTCATCCGTTTGGTTTCCGTCTGAGCGTCCAGAAAAACTGGTCTTCTCGTTGGTATTCCAATAGTAATAATTTCCCTGCGATGCTGAACAGCGACATCAAGGTGCGCGACTTCCTGAAGAAGAAGCTTGCTCATGCAGCTGTCAGCAAGATCGTGATCGAGCGTCCTGCCAAGAACGCCAAGATCACCATCTACAGCGCGCGTCCTGGCATCGTGATCGGCAAGAAGGGCGAGGACATTGAATCCTTGCGTTCCGGTCTGCAAGGCTTGATGGGTGTTCCTGTTCACTTGAACATCGAAGAAGTTCGCAAGCCTGAAATTGATGCGACGTTGATTGCTGAAAGCATTGCGCAGCAGCTTGAAAAGCGCGTGATGTTCCGTCGCGCAATGAAGCGTGCGATGCAGAATGCAATGCGCTTGGGTGCACAAGGTATCAAGATCATGAGTTCCGGTCGCTTGAATGGTATCGAAATTGCGCGTACCGAGTGGTACCGCGAAGGCCGCGTGCCTTTGCATACCCTGCGTGCTGATATCGATTATGGTGTGGCTGAAGCCAAGACTACCTACGGTATTATTGGCATCAAGGTGTGGGTGTTCAAGGGCGAAGTGTTCGGCAACAAGGCTGAACAAGTAGCTGCGCCTGCTGAGCCAGAAAAGAAAGTAAGAAAGTCGGGGGCAAAAAATGCTGCAACCAGCTAGACAGAAATTCCGTAAGATGCAGAAGGGCCGCAACAAGGGCATCGCAACTACTGGTAACAAGGTAAGCTTTGGCGAGTTCGGTCTGAAGGCAATTGGTCGTGGTCGACTGACCGCACGCCAGATTGAAGCGGCGCGTCGTGTGATGACCCGCCATATCAAGCGTGGTGGTCGTGTATGGATCCGCGTCTTCCCAGATCAGCCGATTTCCAAGAAGCCTGCTGAAGTGCGTATGGGTAACGGTAAGGGTAGTACCGAGTACTACATTGCCCAGATCCAGCCTGGCAAGATGTTGTATGAAATGGACGGTGTCAGTGAAGAGCTGGCACGTGAAGCTTTCCGTCTGGCTGCTGCCAAGCTGCCGGTCGAGACTACCTTCATAACTCGTCATATTGGGAGCTAGTCATGAAAGCGTCCGAATTGAGAAACAAGACTGTTGAAGAGTTGAACAATGAGCTGATCGAATTGCGCCGTGCGCAATTCTCCTTGCGCATGCAACTTGCAACTCAACAACTGAACAAGGTTGATCAGGTAGGTAAAGTACGCCGTGATATCGCTCGCGTTCGTTCTGTGCTTGCTGAGAAAGCCAAATTGGCCAACGCGAGCAAAGCTTAAGCGGAGTTATTATGAGCGAAAATCAAACTGAAAAACTGGTTCGCACTCTTAGTGGTCGTGTCGTAAGCGACAAAATGGATAAGACTGTGACCGTCCTCGTTGAGCGCAAGGTGAAGCATCCCTTGATCGGCAAGGTTGTCCGTCGTTCCAAGAAGTTCCATGCTCACGACGAGAGCAACGAGTGCAAAGAAGGAGACTTGGTTGTTATTGAAGAAAGCCGTCCGCTTTCCAAGACCAAGACCTGGCGTGTAAGCAAGATTGTAGAAAAAGCACGTATCGTGTAATCAAATTTAATGTCCTTTCACTTGCAAATGAGTGAAAGGACATTATATAATGTAAGACCTTTTGGCGCCCAGACAAGCTGGCGCCCCAATACTGACCGTAGTGCTGTCAGCCGTTTTTGACAAGCGGCTGGTGTTGGTTTAACGGATTAAGTTGGAGATTATTCTCATGATTCAAATGCAGTCTCGGCTGGATGTTGCCGATAACACCGGTGCGCGTTCCGTAATGTGCATCAAGGTGTTGGGTGGTTCTAAGCGTCGTTACGCTGGCATTGGTGACATCATCAAGGTTAGTGTCAAGGATGCCGCTCCACGTGGCCGCGTCAAAAAAGGCGAGGTTTATAGCGCGGTTGTTGTGCGTACTGCCAAGGGTGTTCGTCGTCCAGACGGTTCCTTGGTCAAGTTCGACAGCAATGCTGCAGTATTGTTGAACAATAAGCTGGAACCGATTGGTACCCGTATTTTCGGGCCGGTGACACGTGAGCTGCGTGGCGAGCGTTTCATGAAGATCGTTTCTCTGGCACCCGAAGTTCTGTAAGGAGTTGCTGGATGAGTAG
Source organism: Methylobacillus sp. (assembly GCF_036844465.1). Taxonomy (NCBI): domain Bacteria; kingdom Pseudomonadati; phylum Pseudomonadota; class Betaproteobacteria; order Nitrosomonadales; family Methylophilaceae; genus Methylobacillus; species Methylobacillus sp. The sequence continues at coordinate 187,704 of NZ_DAIUFW010000007.1, read as the reverse complement.
GATTCGCAAGGGTGATGAAGTCATCCTAAATACAGGTAAGGACAAGGGTAAGCGTGGCACTGTATTGCAGGTGCTGGCGACTGGCCAGGTTCTGGTCGAAGGCATCAATATTGTGAAGAAGCATGCCAAGCCCAACCCCATGCGTGGTGTGGCTGGCGGCATTATTAGCAAGGAAATGCCAGTCGATATTTCTAATGTTGCTTTATTCAACCGTGCCACCCAAAAGGGTGATCGCGTTGGCTTCAAGACATTGGATGATGGCCGCAAGGTGCGTGTATTCAAGTCCAATGGCGAAGTTGTGGACGCATAAGGGTAGATCATGGCTCGTTTAAAAGATTTTTATAAGGACACCGTGGTTAAACAGCTGGTTGAGCAGTTTGGCTACAAGTCTGTGATGGAAGTGCCTCGCATTGAAAAAATCACCCTGAACATGGGTGTGGGCGAGGCTGTGGCTGATAAGAAGGTCATGGAAAATGCCGTGGCTGACCTGGAAAAGATTGCCGGTCAGAAGGTGGTTGTGACCAAGGCTAAGAAGTCTATCGCGGGCTTTAAGATCCGTGATGGTTATCCGGTGGGCTGCAAGGTGACTTTGCGTCGCGAACAGATGTATGAGTTCCTGGATCGCCTGATTACAGTCGCTATTCCTCGCATTCGTGACTTCCGTGGTATTTCTGCTAAGTCGTTCGACGGTCGTGGCAACTACAATCTGGGTGTGCGTGAGCAGATTATTTTCCCGGAAATTGAATACGACAAGATTGATGCTTTGCGTGGTTTGAATATCACGATCACTACAACAGCAAAGACTGATGATGAGGCGCGTGCGCTCCTCTCCGCATTCAGCTTCCCATTTAGGAACTAATCATGGCAAAAACCTGCATGATCGAGCGCGAGCAAAAGCGTCGCGACACAGTGAAGAAATATGCAGCCAAGCGTGCTGAGTTGTTCACGGTTATCAATGATGTAAATGCATCTGCCGAAGACCGTCGCGCTGCGCGTAACAAGCTGCAAAGCCTGCCACGTAATTCCAGCCCTGTCCGCCAGCGTAACCGTTGCGCGTTGACTGGCCGTCCACGTGGTGTATTCAGTAAATTCGGCATTGCGCGCGGTAAGCTGCGCGAATTGATGATGCGTGGCGAAGTGCCAGGTGTCACCAAGGCTAGCTGGTAACGGAGGGATTTAGTATGAGTATGAGTGATCCGATTGCCGATATGCTGACGCGTATCCGTAATGCGCAAAGCACTAACAAGGTCTCTGTTTCCATGCCGTCATCCAAGCTCAAGCGTGCTATTGCAGCCGTGCTGAAGGATGAAGGTTACATTGATGATTTCGCTGTGCAGGATGCCGATGGCAAGCCGCAGCTGAACATCAGCTTGAAGTACTATGCTGGCCGTCCAGTGATTGAGAAGATTGAGCGCGTAAGCCGTCCAGGCCTGCGCATCTATCGCGGCAATCAAGAGATTCCAGTGGTAATGAATGGGTTGGGTGTGACGATTGTTTCCACATCCAAGGGTGTAATGACTGATCGTAAAGCACGTGACGCCGGTATCGGTGGCGAAGTGCTGTGCGTAGTGGCTTAAGGAGAAAGCAATGTCTCGTGTAGCTAAGAATCCAGTCGCTATTCCTGCCAAGGTTGAAGTCGTGCTGAGCGCCAGCAATATTGCTGTCAGTGGTCCGCTGGGCAAGCTGTCGCTGCCTTTGAGCGGTGATGTTGCCATTGAGAAGGATGGCGACAATCTGACATTTGCTGTCAGCCGTGATACGCAGCATGCGCGCGCAATGTCTGGTACGGTGCGTGCGCTAGTATCCAATATGGTGACAGGTGTTTCCCAGGGCTTTACCCGCAAGCTTACGCTGATCGGTGTGGGTTATAAGGCTCAGGCGCAAGGTGCCAACCTGAATCTGGATTTGGGTTTTTCCCATCCTGTGGATCATAAGATGCCTGAAGGCGTTACCGTGCAAACACCAACTCCGACCGAGATCGTGTTGACAGGCGCTGATAAGCAGGTGGTTGGTCAGGTCGCCGCACAGATTCGTGCGTATCGTGCTCCAGAGCCTTATAAGGGCAAGGGTGTACGTTATGCTGATGAAGTGGTGATTATCAAAGAAACCAAGAAGAAGTAAGGTGTAGCTATGAATAATGTTGATTCACGTCTGCGTCGTGCACGTAAAACCCGTGCCAAGATCGCCGAGTTGAAAGCTATCCGCCTGAGTGTGCATCGTAGCAATAGCCACATCTATGCTCAGATTATTGCCGAAACTGGAGATAAGGTTCTTGCCAGTGCTTCTACCCTTGAGGCGGAAGTGCGCAAAGAGCTGAAAAATGGCGGTAATCTTACCGCTGCTGCAGTAATCGGTAAGCGTATTGCAGAAAAGGCCAAGGCTGCAGGTGTTACTACTGTTGCATTTGACCGTTCTGGCTACAAATACCATGGTCGTATCAAGGCGCTGGCTGATGCCGCGCGTGAAAACGGTCTGTCCTTCTAAAGACTGAGGTTGATGATGGCAAAAGTTGAAATTGAACAGCAGCAGACCGACGGTTTGCGCGAGAAGATGATCGGCGTCAATCGCGTCACCAAGGTGGTGAAGGGTGGTCGTATCATGAGTTTTGCCGCACTGTCCGTAGTAGGTGACGGTGACGGTGGTGTAGGTATGGGCAAGGGCAAGGCACGTGAAGTTCCTGTTGCTGTACAAAAAGCAATGGACGAAGCTCGTCGCAGCATGATCAAGGTAAGCCTGAACAATGGCACCCTGTATCACGCTGTCACCGGTGTTCACGGTGCTGCCAAGGTATTCATCCAGCCTGCTTCCGAAGGTACCGGCATTATTGCTGGCGGCGCAATGCGCGCGATCTTCGAAGTGATGGGCGTGACCAACGTATTGGCGAAATGTATTGGTTCCACCAATCCATACAACGTCGTTCGTGCCACACTGAATGGCTTGAACTCCATGAATACTCCTGCAGAGATTGCCGCAAAGCGTGGCAAGAGCGTTGAAGAAATCAGAGGTTAATCATGGCTAAGACAAAGAAAGCAACTGATTCGATCAAGGTGACCTTGGTTAAGAGCACTATCGGTAGAATCCAGTCTCATCGTGCATGTGTCGCTGGCTTGGGTCTGCGTCGTCTGAATCAAACCGTTGAGGTGCAGGATACTCCTGCCAATCGCGGCATGATCAATGCGGTGAGCTATCTGTTAAAGGTGGAAGCGTAATGAAACTGAACACTATCAAGCCTGCAGAAGGCGCTAAACACGCCAAGCGTCGTGTTGGTCGTGGCATTGGTTCCGGCTTGGGCAAGACTGGTGGTCGTGGCCACAAGGGTCAAAAGTCCCGTGCTGGCGGTTTCCACAAGGTGGGTTTCGAAGGCGGTCAAATGCCTTTGCAACGTCGTTTACCTAAGCGTGGCTTCAACTCCCTGACCAAGGCTGATACTGCCAATGTGCGTACTGCTGATCTCGTTCGTGTTGAAGCTGACGTGATTGATATTCTGGCCCTGAAGCAAGCCAATTTGGTTTCCGGCAGTATCCGTGCAGTTAAGGTCTATCTGTCTGGCGAAGTTACTCGCGCCGTGACCGTACAAGGCTTGACTCTGAGCAAGGGTGCGCGTGCTGCGGTTGAAGCAGCTGGTGGAAAAATCGTAGAGTAATTGATTCGTGGCTAACGATAGTATTTTTGGTGCGGTGGGAAAAATGAGCGAGTTGAAAAACCGCTTGTTTTTCGTATTGGGTGCTCTGATTGTTTTCCGCCTTGGCGCGCATATTCCGGTCCCTGGTATTGATCCGGATGTGCTTGCAAGACTGTTTGAATCTCAGAGCGGCGGTATCTTGGGCATGTTCAACATGTTCTCGGGCGGTGCCTTGGAACGGTTTACCATTTTTGCCCTGGGTATCATGCCGTATATCTCGGCTTCCATCATCATGCAGCTCCTGACCGTGGTGTCCCCACGTATGGAGCAGCTGAAGAAGGAAGGCGAAAGCGGTCGCCGCACCATTACCAAATATACGCGTTACGGCACAGTATTTCTGGCAACTTTTCAGGCGCTGGGAATTGCGATTGCACTGGAAGGCCAGGCTGGCTTGGTATTGGATCCTGGGCTCATGTTTCGCTTTACCACGGTGATTACCTTGGTTGGCGGCACCATGTTCCTGATGTGGCTGGGCGAGCAGATTACTGAGCGCGGTATTGGTAATGGTATTTCCATCATTATTTTTGCTGGTATCGTTGCGGGTCTGCCGCATGCGATTGGTGGCACGCTGGAGTTGGCGCGTACAGGAGCATTCTCAATTCCGCTAGTGCTATTCCTGTTTGTTGCTGCTGTGCTGGTGACTGCGTTCGTGGTGTTTGTTGAACGTGGTCAGCGCAAGATTACTGTGAACTATGCAAAGCGTCAGGTGGGCCGTAAGGTATTTGGTGGTCAGACCAGCCATTTGCCTTTGAAGCTGAACATGGCCGGTGTAATTCCACCAATTTTTGCCTCCAGTATCATTTTGTTTCCAGCAACCATGGCTGGCTGGTTTGGTAGTCACGAAAGTATGTCTTGGCTGAAGGATATTGGCTCTACCTTGTCTCCAGGTCAACCGCTGTACATTATTTTCTTTGCTACTGCGATCATATTCTTCTGTTTCTTTTATACGGCTTTGGTATTCAACCCAAAAGAAACGGCAGATAACTTGAAGAAGAGTGGTGCATTTGTTCCAGGTATCAGGCCTGGAGAGCAAACTGCGCGATATATTGACCGTATTATGGGTCGTCTGACCCTGGCTGGTGCCTTGTATATCACAGCAGTATGTTTGCTTCCTGAGTTCCTGATTCTGAAATTCAATGTGCCGTTCTATTTTGGTGGTACTTCGTTGTTGATTATCGTGGTTGTAACCATGGATTTTATGGCTCAGGTGCAATCCCATCTGATGTCGCAACAGTATGAAGGCCTGCTGAAAAAAGCTAACTTTAAGGGTGGTGCGGGTCTCCCGCGTTAATTGGTAGCAGCAGCATGGCAAAAGAAGATCGCATTGAAATGCAGGGCGAGGTTGTCGAGAACCTGCCGAATGCAACGTTTAGAGTCAAACTGGAAAATGGTCATATCGTATTAGGCTATATTTCCGGCAAGATGCGTATGCACTATATTCGTATCCTGCCCGGTGACAAGGTCACTGTGGAAATGACTCCTTATGATTTGTCGCGTGCGCGGATTATATTCCGCGCCAAATAAGATTTTTGCAAAGAGGTGAAAGATGAGAGTTCGTGCATCAGTGAAGGCATTGTGCCGTAATTGCAAGGTGGTTCGTCGTCGTGGCGTTGTGCGTATTATTTGCACTGACCCACGCCACAAACAACGCCAGGGTTAATTCGGTAACGTGGTTTTGAGTGTGCTGGTTTTTAATATTTGTTAAAAATCAGTCAAGCTGTTAAAATTTTGGGCTTTTTTGGCGACTTGATTAAACGATGCGCCATTATTTTGGAGTAGCTACATGGCTCGTATAGCAGGGGTGAATATCCCAAATCATAAACATACTGAAATCGCATTGACTTCGATTTACGGTGTGGGCCGTACTACGGCAAAACAAATTTGTTTGGCTGCAGGCGTATCTGCGACAGCGAAGATCAAGGATCTGAATGACGCTGAAGTCGAGAAGCTGCGTGATGAAGTCGCCAAGTTGCAGGTGGAAGGTGACCTGCGCCGCGAAATCACAATGAACATCAAGCGTTTGATGGACCTGGGTTGCTACCGTGGCATCCGTCATCGCCGCGGTTTGCCAGTGCGTGGTCAACGTACCAAGACCAATGCGCGCACCCGCAAGGGACCAATCAAGCCTATCAAGGCATCCAAGTAAGGAATAGCAAACAATGGCTAAAGCTAACGTACGCGTACGCAAGAAAGTCAAAAAGAATATTGCCGAGGGTATTGCCCACGTGCATGCTTCTTTCAACAACACTATCATCACTATCACTGATCGTCAGGGCAATGCGTTGTCCTGGGCGACTTCCGGTGGTCAAGGTTTTAAGGGCTCCCGCAAGAGTACACCTTTTGCTGCTCAGGTGGCTGCTGAAGCTGCTGGTAAGGCTGCGCAGGAGTGTGGTGTGAAGAATCTTGAAGTGCGCATCAAGGGTCCAGGCCCAGGCCGTGAATCTGCAGTGCGTGCATTGAATGCTGTAGGTTTCAAGATTACCAGCATTTCTGATGTAACACCTGTACCACACAACGGTTGCCGTCCACCTAAAAAGCGCCGTATCTAAGTTGATACAGGGTTTCAACCACGATAATGTATTTGTCGTGGTTATTTATTTGAAGAAATCTAAGGACCGTAAGGATAGCTATGCAAAACAGTCCGACTGAATATTTGAAGCCGCGCGTCGTTGACGTTGAGGTGATCTCCCCTGTGCGTGCACGGGTGACACTGGAACCGATGGAGCGTGGTTTTGGTTACACGCTGGGTAATGCCCTGCGTCGAGTATTACTGTCTTCTATTCCTGGCTTTGCCATTACTGAAGTCAAGATTGATGGCGTGGTGCATGAGTACTCAACACTGGATGGAGTGCAGGAAGATGTCGTTGATATCCTGCTGAATCTCAAGGGTGTGGCACTCAAGCTGAATAGCAAGAGTGAAACCACCTTGACGCTGAAGAAGAGTGTTGAAGGCGTAGTGACTGCGGGTGATTTTGATACTGGACATGATGCAGAAATTGCCAATCCGGAACATGTCATCGCACATCTGACCAAGGGTGGCAAGCTAGATCTTGAGGTCAAGGTGGAAATGGGCCGTGGCTATCAGCCGGTGCCGCAACGCCAGAAGAGTGAGGATGAAGACCGTGTATTGGGCTTTATCCAGGTGGATGCTTCTTTTAGCCCGATCAGCAAGGTAAGCTACCAAGTGGAAAGCGCTCGCGTTGAGCAACGTACTGACCTGGACAAGCTGATCATGGATGTCGAGACCAACGGCGTGGTTGAGCCTGAACAGGCGATTCGCGATGCAGCGCGCATCCTGATGGGGCAGCTTTCTGTATTTGCTGATCTTGAAGGTGCTCCTTCTGAGATTGAAGTCAAGCAGGCGCCACAAGTGGATCCTATCCTGTTGCGTCCGGTCGATGACCTGGAACTGACGGTACGTTCTGCCAACTGCCTGAAGGCTGAAAATATTTATTACATTGGTGATCTGATTCAGCGTACTGAAAACGAGCTGTTGAAAGCACCAAATCTAGGCCGTAAATCTTTGAATGAGATTAAGGATGTACTGGCCTCCAAGGGCCTGACATTGGGCATGAAACTAGAAAACTGGCCACCTGCGGGCCTGGAAAAGGTGTGAGGGAATCACTATGCGTCATCGCAACAGCAATCGTAAATTAAACCGCACCAGCAGCCATCGTCAGGCTATGCTGCGTAACATGGCAAACTCCTTGCTTCGTCATGAAGTAATCAAGACCACTTTGCCCAAGGCCAAGGAATTGCGCCGTGTGGCTGAACCTTTGATTACCCTGGGCAAGGAATCCACATTGGCTAACCGTCGCCTGGCATTCAGCCGTCTGCGTGATCGTGATATCGTTGGCAAGCTCTTTAATGAGTTGGGTCCTCGTTATCAGACACGTAATGGAGGCTACCTGCGCATCCTGAAGTGTGGTTTCCGTGTAGGTGACAATGCGCCTATGGCGTTGGTTGAACTGGTGGATCGTCCAGAACTGGCTACAGATGGTGAAGTTGTAGCAGCTGAATAATATCAGCCATCAATCATCGAGTTAAAAAAGCCGGTCAAGAACCGGCTTTTTTATTGTTGTTACATGGCATGATTGTTTGCGAATATTACGGTGCATGAATTTGTAGGGTTGATTGTCAAAGCTGATTCATTATTTGCGTGTATAAAGGACAATGGCTGGATTATTGCGGAAGATTTGTTGATAACGAGTAGTACTGCAAGAAAAAATTGAAAGAAACAGATTCAGCTTGATGGGCGTGTGTCCGTGCTGAATTTAAATTTCTTACTGCGTCCAATGCTTGCGCGGCATTGACTTAATGATGAGTACGGGTTTCGAGGACATGACGGATATTCAGGAATCAAAAGAAAGCTTGCAGGAAAGTTTGCAGCAGGTGATTACTCTGCTGAACAAGCACCGTCTGGTTGAGGAGCTGGTACACAAGCAAGATATGCCCAAGCAGGAGCTGGTGCAGACACTGGTGCATAAGCAGAACCTGGTTGAGTTGCAGAAGAAGCTGGATGCCCTGCATCCAGCTGATGTGGCCTATATTCTGGAGGCGTTGCCGCTAGAGCAGCGTCTCGATGTCTGGGATATGGTGAAAGCAGAGCGGGATGGGGAAATTCTGCTTGAAGTATCGGATGCCGTTCGCCAGACACTAATCGCGGACATGGACAGCGACGAGTTGCTAGCCGCTGCTGAACAGCTTGATACCGATGAGCTGGCGGACCTGGCGCCTGACTTGCCACGGGATGTGTTGCAAGATCTGCTTGATAGCCTGGATAGCCGCAACCGTGAACGCCTGCAGTCCGCGCTGGGTTATTCCGAAGATGCAGTGGGCGCGCTGATGGACTTTGATATTGTCACGATCCGTGAGGATATCACCCTGGAGGTGGCGCTGCGTTATCTGCGCCGGATTGGCAGCCTGCCTGACCATACCGATAAATTGTTTGTCGTTGACCGTGATGATGTATTGCGCGGTGTTCTGCCGCTGAAGCGACTGGTGGTGAATGATCCGGATGCCAGCGTCGCCGAGATCATGGCGGACGATGCCGTGATGTTTCATCCCGAAGACAAGGCGGACGAGGCTGCCAAGGCCTTCGAGCGGTATGACCTGGTGACGGCGCCAGTGGTGGATGCAAGTAATCGCCTGATCGGGCGTCTTACGGTGGATACGGTAATGGACTATATCCGTGAAGAAGCGGAAAGCGACATGCTCTCCATGGCTGGTCTGCGCGAAGAGGAAGACATTTTCTCCTCGGTCTGGAAATCAGTGCAAAACCGCTGGACTTGGCTGGCGATTAACCTGGTGACGGCATTTCTTGCTTCCCGGGTGATTGGCCTGTTTGAAGGCTCGATCGAGAAGATTGTGGCGTTGGCAGCCTTGATGCCGATTGTAGCAGGCATGGGCGGCAATTCTGGTAACCAGACCACTACCATGATCGTGCGCGGCCTGGCTTTGGGGCAAGTGTCGGGATATAACACAAAATCCATGTTGATCAAGGAAACTGGCGTGGGCCTGATCAATGGCTTGATCTGGGGCAGCGTACTCGGGGTGATCGCCTATTGGTTATACGACAATGCCGCACTTGGCGTGGTGATGGCTGCTGCGATGACGCTGAACCTGTTATTGGCTGCGATCATGGGGGTGATGATTCCACTGGTGATGTCGACCAAATTCAACCGCGACCCGGCGGTGGGTTCCAGCGTCCTGATCACGGCGGTGACAGATAGTGGAGGTTTCTTCATTTTCCTCGGACTTGCGACGATTTTCCTGTTATGAACAATCCCTTATATAACGCCTGGCAAGAGCTGGCGCATGATTTCTCAACTGCAACAGTTCTGTGGCAGGTTGGCATCTTGCTTATCAGCCTGGCGATTGCCTGGTCTATTAATAGTTTCCAGCGTGGACGCTTGAATCGCAGTAACGTGCACCGGGCAGCTGTGGAAGGCTTGACGCGCATTCTGTTCCCCATTTCTTCCCTGGTGATGGTATCTATCGGCCAGCTGGCCATTAGCCACTGGTACAGCGCCAGTCTGCTGGAGTTAGCTTCCCGATTGCTGATTGCTATGGCGGTGATACGTCTGGCTGTTTACGTGCTGCGCTATGTGTTCTCACCCAGTGGCTGGCTCAGGACGACAGAAAATATATTTTCCACCACGGTCTGGCTGATTTTGGTACTGCATGTCACAGGCGTGCTGCCAGATATTCTGGACGCGCTGGACAGCGTACGCTTCAACATCGGCAAGAGCCCAGTCAGTCTGCTGCTGGTAATCCAGGGGTTGCTGACGGTATTGGTGACGGTATTCATTGCCTTGTGGTTGAGTCGCCTGATCGAAAACAAACTGATGCAGGCTACCCATATCAATCTCAATATGCGGGTGGTGATCAACAAGGTGATCCGCATTGCCTTTGTGTTTGTAGCAGTGCTGATTGCCTTGTCGGCAGTGGGGCTGGATATCACCTTGTTGTCTGTATTTGGTGGTGCATTGGGCGTGGGTTTGGGTTTTGGTTTACAGAAAATCGCCAGCAATTATGTCAGCGGTTTCATCATTCTGCTGGATGAGTCCATGAGCCTGGGAGATTTTGTTACCATCGGCTCGTATTACGGCAGCGTGCAGGAATTGCGCTCGCGCTATATGGTGTTGCGGCAACTGGATGGAACGGATGTGATCATCCCGAATGAGACTCTGATTACCAGCGCGGTGGTGAACCATACTGCCACCCGGCGCAGGGTCAAGCTGAGCTTGCCGATACAGGTGGGTTATGATACTGACCTGCGTTCCACACTGGCATTGATGGTTGAGGTGGCAAAACGCCATCCGCGTGTCATGCAGGATCCGGAACCGGATGCCAAACTGGTCGGCTTCGGCGAGAGTGGGATTGATCTTGGTTTGAGCGTGTGGGTGGCCGACCCGGAAAATGGTGCGGGCAATATTCCATCAACGGTGTATCTCGACCTCTGGGACGAGTTCAAGGCGCGAGGCATATCCATCCCTTACCCGCAACGTGAAATCCGTATCCTGGACTCAGGAATGAGTATGGAGCCAGTATCAATGGCCTCCGCAGACGTTGCGAGCAGTAAATAATAGAAAAGTGCTGCGCCAAGCTGGTTTTTGCGGGTGAGTTTTTAAAGGATGCAAGCAATAAAAAAGCCCGCAAATGCGGGCTTTTTTCTTTTTTATTGAGCTGAGATTATTATTTCAGCTTGGTTTCCTTATACAGGACATGCTTGCGGACGACAGGATCAAACTTCTTGATCTCCATCTTCTCAGGCATGGTGCGCTTGTTCTTGGTCGTGGTATAGAAGTGACCTGTACCTGCGCTGGATTCCAGTTTGATTTTTTCACGCATGATCTAGTCCTTAAATCTTTTCACCGCTGGCACGCAGATCAGCCAGAACAGCATCGATACCATTCTTGTCAATAGTGCGCAGAGCAGCATTGGTAATACGTAGGCTAACCCAGCGGTTTTCGCTTTCAACCCAGAACTTGCGATTTTGCAGGTTGGGAAGGAAACGACGCTTGGTCTTGTTGTTTGCGTGGGAAACATTATTCCCAACCATCGGCTTTTTGCCGGTTACCTGACATACGCGTGCCATGGCGAACTCCGAAATTCGAAAAGACCGCATTTATACCATGAAAACGCGAACCCTTTCAAGAGAATTCAAAGATTTTATTCTGGCGTCAATGTTTTCCGGTACTGCCGAAACCGCCTTCGCCCCGTTCACTGCTGACGAAATCGTCCACGATATTGAAGCTGGCCTGCACTACGGGTACGATGACCATCTGGGCGATGCGCTCCATGGGGTTGAGGGTGAAACTTTCCGTGCCGCGGTTCCAGCATGACACCATGAGTTGCCCCTGGTAGTCGGAATCGATCAGCCCCACCAGATTGCCGAGCACGATGCCGTGTTTGTGACCCAATCCCGAACGCGGCAAGATCAGAGCGGCATAGTGCGGATCAGCAAGATGAATCGCCATGCCGGTCGGGATCAGAGTAGTTTCACCGGGGACGAGTGTCTGGGGTTGTTCAATACAGGCTCGCAGATCCAGGCCAGCAGAGCCGGGGGTGGCATAGTCGGGCAAAGAGGATTGCAGGCGAGGGTCCAGAATTTTGACGTCTATCTTGAGGCTCATGAATAACTTTCTAGCTTGATTGTTCTTTTCTTGATGCGGTTCGGGTGGCGCAGCTATCCAGCATGGTGGCGATATGTTGCAGCAAGCCACGTGCCAAGGTGATTTTGGGTGCCGGAGGCAGGGGATGGGTGCCTTGGTCATCGAGCAGCACCAGCTGACTGTCGTCTTTCCCCAACGCTTCGCTGGCGAGGTTGGCGGCAATCAGGGGTAAGCATTTTTTAAGGCGTTTTTCTTCGGCGTATTGCAGCAGGTTCTCGCTTTCCGCGGCAAAGCCGACGCAGAATGGCGCATCGGTGCGGCCAGCGACGGTGGCGAGGATATCCGGGTTGGGCTCCAGCACGAGGGTGAGCACCGCCGCGCTTTTCTTCAGTTTGTGTTCGCTGAGTTGGGCTGGCCGGTAGTCCGCGACGGCAGCGACCGAGATAAAGATATCCTGACCCTGCAGGTTGGCTTCCACAGCGGCTAGCATGTCTAGCGCGCTGGTGACAGGAATCGTGCGTGCCTGAGAGGGAGGCGGCAACGCTACCGGCCCGCTCACCAGCGTGACCTCCGCGCCCATCTCAATGGCGGCGCGGGCGATGCTGTAGCCCATTTTTCCCGAACTATGATTGGTGATGGCGCGCACCGGGTCGATTGCCTCATGGGTGGGTCCCGCGGTGATAAGGATGCGTTTGCCGGTAAAGAGCTGAGGCTGGATGCGAGCCAGCAGCAACTCAAGCAGCTCTTCCGGCTCCAGCATGCGGCCTGGGCCGGTTTCGCCACAGGCTTGCGCGCCGCTGGCCGGGCCGAATACGGTGACGCCGTCATGCTGCAACTGGCGGATATTGCGCTGGGTCGCCGGGTTTTTCCACATCTGCTGGTTCATGGCAGGCGCCACGAACAGTTTGCAATCCCGCGCCAGGCATAAGGTCGAGAGCAGGTCGTCGGCGATGCCGTGCACCAATTTTGCGACAAAATCCGCGCTGGCGGGCGCAACCAGGATGGCATCTACTTGACGCGAAAGGTCGATATGCGCCATGCCGTTGCCAGATTCAGGCTGCCACAAATCGGTATGCACAGGATTGCCTGACAATGCCTGGAAGGTCATCGGTGTGACAAACTGCGTGGCGGCCTGGGTCATAGCCACGTGGACATCAATTCCTTGTTTGGTCAGCAACCTGACCAGCTCTGCGGATTTGTAGGCGGCAATGCCGCCAGTGATGCCGAGCAGAAGTTTTTTTATGGAATAATGGCTCATCGGAATGGTGTGCAGATGCAGTGAAACTGCGCTATGGACTTGCTTGATTCTATATGAAAGGCTGAACTGTGGCGATTACTGATTGGCCAGAAGGTGAGCGGCCCCGCGAGAAGCTGTTGGCAAACGGGGCGATGGCGCTTTCTGATGCTGAGCTGCTGGCTATTTTCCTGCGCATAGGCGTGACGGGCAAAAGCGCGGTTGACCTGGCGCGCGACCTCCTCACGCGATTTTCCAGCCTGAACGGCATATTTGCTGCAACCTTGCCGGAGATCGAACAGGTGCATGGCATGGGCGTCAGCAAGTTTGTGCAGCTGCAGGCGATTTTCGAGATGAGCCGCCGCGCCTTGCTGGAGGAAATGCAGGAGCGTGACGTGCTGACCTCGCCGCAGGCGGTGCGGCAATATTTGAGCCTGAAAATCGGGGCCTTGCCGCGCGAGGTGTTCATGATCATTTTTCTCGATGCGCAGCACAGGGTATTGGCAGTTGAGGAAATGTTCAGCGGCACATTGACGCAAACATCGGTTTATCCACGCGAGGTCGTCAAGCGCAGCCTGCACCATAACGCCGCTGCCGTGATTTTTGCCCATAACCATCCATCGGGTGTGCCTGAGCCTAGCCAGGCAGACCGGATGCTGACAGACTCCCTGAAAGCTGCCCTCACACTGATCGATATCCGCGTGCTGGATCACTTCGTTGTGGCGGGTAATCAGGTAGTTTCATTTTCTGAACGTGGACTGCTGTAAATGCTGGCGGGTTTATTTCTAGTTTCTAACCCAGCTAGTTTCATGTGCCTGAATCAGTACACATCCCGCACATAGCGCTTGTCTTGTGACATTCTGGTCACATATTGCACGGCAGCTTCTTGGCTTAGATTGCCATGGGTTTGGACAATCTGCTTGAGCGCCGTATCCACGTCCTTCGCCATCCTGCTGGCGTCACCGCATACGCAGAAATGCGCGCCTTGCTCCAACCATTGCCATAGTTCGGCGCCGTTTTCCAGCATGCGATGTTGCACATAGATCTTTTCTGTCTGATCTCGGGAGAAAGCGGTATCCAGTTTATGCAGATAACCAGCCTGTTGCATAGCAGCTAGTTCTTCGCGGTAGTAGAAATCCGTTTCTTCGTGTTGTTCGCCAAAGAACAGCCAGTTCTTGCCGGTTGCTCCCAGCGCTTGGCGTTCCTGCAGGAACGCACGAAATGGCGCGATGCCTGTGCCTGGGCCGACCATGATTAAGGGAGTTTCTGGTTGCTTGGGCGGACGGAAGTGTGCGGATTTCTGCAGGAAAATTGGCACATCGCCGTTAATGGCACGATCTGCGAGAAAGGTGGAGCATACTCCGCCGCGAAGTGCATATTCGCTGTTATAGCGTACCGTCGACACTGTCAAGTGGACTTGATCAGGAAACTGCCTAGGGCTGGAGGAGATGGAATAAAGGCGTGGCTGCAGGCGTTTCAACACCGATAGCCACGTATTGGCCTCTACTTGTTTGATCGGATAAGCGTGCAATAGATCCACAATCTGTTTGCCCCAGAGCCATTGCTTGAGGTCGGCTTTATGTTTTTCATCAAGCAAGGTGGCCAGTTCCTGACTCCCTGAGCGTGTGCTGATGAACTGCAGTAATTCTGGTGTGATGCGGGCGATTTCGTAATGATGCGACAAGGCTTCCACCATTGTGGCCTCTCCATGGTCTTTAACATGGACTTTGGTGGATGGGGATAGATTCAATGCAGTCAGTAACTCTCCAACAAGTTCAGGACTGTTGGTGGGCCAGACACCGAGTGCATCGCCTGCCTCATAGTCGAAATGACTGTGGCTGATATCGAATGCAAGTTGTCTAACTTCTTTTGCCGAATTCTCGGCATTCAGACGTTGATTCACAACAAGCCTCGCTTGCAGTGGACGCTGGCGTGTATAGCCGACAGGTAACGTTATGCTGGCTGCCAGGCCTTCAATGGCATCGCCATCAGCCGATACCAACTCTGTCTGCCTGACTGTAACCTGCTGATTGCTAAGGGCTGTTACTACCTTGCGCAGCCAGAGGCGGGCAGTATCAGTATATTCTGGCTCACAGTCTGCGCGCTCAATGATTCGGCTTGCTCCAAGTGTGGCCAGGCGCATATCAAGGTTACGACCGAAACCGCAGAACTGATCATAGTTGGAATCACCAAAGGCCAGCACTGCATAATGCAATGCTGGTAATGCAGGCACATCTTCAGCCTGCAATGCAGACCAGAATTGGCTGCCATTATCGGGCGGGTCGCCATCACCGAAGGTACTGGCCAGTAACAGCACATGGGATGTCTTGAGCAGATCGGCTGGATTTACATCATTCATGCTGCTGAGCGTGGTTTGCCAGCCTGCTGCCTGCAAATGATCCACGCATTCTCCTGCGAAGGTTTCTGCATTGCCAGTTTGTGATGTCCAAAGAATATGGATGCTTGGACTGGGCGCACTGCCGTTGTCTGCTGATTGCTGAACGGGTTTTTCGGATGGCGCAATCCAGGTTCTGGCAAACAGGCCAGCCAGTATGCCGTCCACCAGTGTCCGCCGTTCCGGATGCAGTGGTGCGGTGACTGGAATGGTCGGAATGCCGCCAGCCTTGCGGGAAGCATCGCTACGCAGACCTGTGACATAGCCTTGTAGATAGAGCTGTTCTTCCGGTTCAAGTTGAATGGCTGGGGAAGTGTCCAGACCGAGTAATTGGGTCAAGGCATCAATATCTTGCATTGCAATTTCCTTCGTATTGCTTGTATCGGCTTCTGCCTCATGGTGAATTTGCTGGTCATGAATGCTGGGTGAGGTGGCAGTTGGCGTTTCTGTTACCTTGCTCAGGGCAACCGCACTGAATTTGAACTCAGGCTGTTGTGATAATGGATCGATGGCATCGCTGGTGACGGCATTGATCGCCAGGTCGTCGCCAAAAACATCGTTCCAATGGAAAGGGGCAAAACAGTTGCCCGGCAATACGCGCCCAGTCACGATGGCAGGCAGGATGGCACGACCACGTCGGGAGCGGACTTCCACAGGGTGTTTATCCTGAATTTCCAATACAGCGGCATCCTCAGGGTTGATTTCAATAAATGGGCCGGGATTCAGCTTGTTCAGGGTCGGGATCTTGCCGGTTTTGGTCATCGTGTGCCATTGATGTTGCAGGCGCCCGGTGTTGAGCACGATAGGAAAATCCTGGTCAGGCATTTCTGCAGGAGGTAGATAGGGGCGGGCAAAAAATATTCCCTTGCCGCTTTCCGTGGCGAAGGCAATCAATGGACTGCTGCCATCTTCATTGATTTTGTGCTTCTGGCTGATGCCATCATTGATATAGCGGATAGGGTGACGATTCTCGGCACTGTCGGGCGGGCAAGGCCATTGTAGCGGGGTCTCGCGCAGGCGGTCGTGACTCGCACCGCGGATATCGTAGCCAGTCTTGTGGTTCGAGGTGCGGCGGATTTCATTGAACACTTCATCTGCCGAGGCATAACTGAAGCCATCCGCATACCCCATTTCACAGGCAACCCGGGCGATGATTTGCCAGTCTGCCATGGTGTCTCCCGGAGGATGTACTGCTTGCTGCATCAGTGTCATGTTGCGTTCGGAGTTGATCATGACTCCTTCGGCTTCTGCCCATAAGGCACCGGGCAATAGAATGTCGGCGTAGCGGTTGGTCTCGGTATCGAGAAAGGCATCCTGGGTGATGACCAATTCAGCCTGTTGCAGCGCTGAGATCACATTCTGACGGTTGGCAACACTGGCGACGGGGTTGGTGCAGATAATCCAGCATGCCTTGATCTTGCCGGCAGCCATTTGTTCGAACATGGCAACAGTGCCACCTGCCGAACGGGTATGCAAGGTACCTGCTGGCACGCCCCAGAGTTCTTCAATAAACTTCCGATCCTGTTCGACCAGTACAGAGCGCTGGCCGGGTAACCCAGGACCCATATAGCCCATCTCACGACCACCCATGGCATTGGGTTGGCCTGTCAGTGAGAACGGCCCGCTACCAGGGCGGCATATGGCACCTGTAGCTAGGTGCAGGTTGCAGAGCGCGTTGGTATGCCAAGTGCCGTGCGTACTCTGGTTCAGGCCCATGGTCCAGCAACTCATCCAGTTTTTTGCCTGGCCTATCCATTCAGCAGCCTGACAGATATCAGCTTTTGCAATGCCAGTGATCTCCGACACTTTTTCAGGTGTGTAATCTTCCAGAAATTCCGGCATGACTTCCCAGCCTTCGGTGAAGCTGGCAATGAATTCAGGGTTGGTATGACCATGCTTGTGCAGCAAATGCAGCAGGCCATTGAGCAATGCCATATCGGTGCCTGGCTTGATTTGCATAAACAGGTGAGCCTTGTCGGCGGTGGTATTGCGGCGTGGGTCAACTACGATCAGCTTGGCGCCAGCCTTGACCCTGTCCATCAGGCGCAGGAACAGAATGGGGTGGCAGTCAGCCATATTGGCGCCAATGACGAAGAACAGGTCAGCCTGGTCAAAATCCTGATAAGAGCCTGGCGGACCATCGGCACCCAGTGAAAGTTTGTACCCACTTCCAGCACTTGCCATGCACAGTCTGGAGTTAGACTCGATATTATTGCTGCCAATGTAGCCCTTGATCAGTTTGTTGGCCAGATATTGGGCTTCGATTGACATTTGTCCCGAGACATACAGCGCCACGGCATCAGGGCCATGTTCGTCGATAATAGCGCGCAGTCGATGAGCAGCTTCCTTGATGGCGGTATCAAGGGTCGTACGACATAGCTCTTCGTAACGTTGCTGGCGCATATAAGCATGCTCCAGCCTGCCAGAATCTGACAGCGCCTGGGCACAGGTATTGCCCTTGGTGCACAGACGGCCAAAGTTGGTAGGGTGTTCCTTGTCACCTGTCACTTTGATCACACGGTTGTTCTGCACTTCCATGACAATGCCGCAGCCGACACCGCAGTAAGGACAGACTGATTTCACTGTTGTCATGATGATCGCTAGTGGCTGGCTATCTGGTGGTTTGCACCCAGACTACGCCATCCCGAAGCTGTACCGGATAGGTATTCAACTGTGTGTCCACATCTTCTACACATGTGCCCGTGCGCAGCTGGTAGTGATGTTTGTAGATGGGAGAAGCTACCACTGGCTCGCCTCTCAGGTCGCCGATGATGCCACGTGACAGTACATTCGCCCCGCTGTGCGGGTCATGGTTATCGATCGCGTACAGCACATCACTCTTCATGCGGAAAATCGCAATTTGCCGACCATGCGTGAGGGCGCAGACGCCGGTATTGGGCCAGATTTCCTCGAGCTTGCAGATTGCCTGCCAAGAGTCTGCCAGAGACGCAAGTTGCTCATCTGCTGCTGGAATGGTTGCGGTTTGTTGTAATTGACTCATGCTGTTACTCCATCGGGTTAATCGACCAGTGCCAGGATCGGGATGATTTTTGATTTCTGTTTTTCCTCTGATGTAGCAGGGCGTATCTGCTCGCGTTCTTTCACGAACACGATGTTTTCGTCACTGGCTGCGCTGTTGATGAAACTGCGGAAGCGTTGACGGACTACGGGATCGGTGACGGCGGTCTTCCATTCGTCCTGGTAGTTGTCCACCACGTGCTGCATCTGCGCTTCCAGTTCCGCTCCCAGGCCCAGCGAGTCGTTGATGACCACGTCCTTGAGGTAGTCCAGCCCGCCTTCGAGGTTGTCGCGCCAGGTGCTGGTGCGTTGCAGGCGGTCGGCGGTGCGAATGTAGAACATTAGGAAGCGGTCTATCATGCGGATCAGTTCTACCTTGCTCAGGTCGCTTGCGAGTAGCTCGGCATGGCGCGGCTTCATGCCGCCGTTGCCGCAGACGTAGAGGTTCCAGCCGTTCTCGGTGGCAATCACGCCCACGTCCTTGCCTTGCGCCTCGGCGCATTCGCGCGTGCAGCCCGAGACGCCGAACTTGATCTTGTGTGGCGCGCGCAGGCCCTTGTAGCGGTTCTCCAACTGCACGGCGAGGCCCACGCTGTCGTCCACGCCGTAGCGGCACCAGGTCGAACCGACGCAGCTTTTGACGGTGCGCAGCGACTTGCCGTAGGCATGGCCGGACTCGAAGCCGGCGGCGATCAACTCTTCCCAGATATGCGGCAATTGCTCGACGCGCGCGCCGAACATGTCCACGCGCGCGCCGCCGGTGACCTTGGTGTAGAGGCCGTATTTCTTGGCAACCTGGCCGATCGCGATCAGGCCGTCGGGTGTGACCTCGCCGCCGGGCATGCGCGGCACCACCGAATAGCTGCCGTCCTTCTGGATATTGCCGAGGAAATAGTCGTTGGAGTCCTGCAGCGATGCCAGGTCCTTCTTGAGAATAAAGTCGTTCCAGCAGGAAGCGAGAATGCTGGCGGCGGTGGGCTTGCAGATGTCGCAGCCCAGGCCCTTGCCGTGTTTCTCCAGCAGTTCGTCGAAAGTCCTGATATGGCCCACGCGCACCAGGTGGTAAAGCTCCTGGCGCGAATAGGGGAAGTGTTCGCATAAGTGGTTGTTCACTGTCATGCCCAGCTTGACCATCTGCGCCTTCATCACCTGGGTGACCAACGGCACACAGCCGCCGCAGGCGGTGCCGGCCTTGGTGCAAGCTTTGATCTCGCCGATGGAGCAGGCCCCGTTGGCGACCGCATCGCCGATCTGGCCCTTGGTAACGTTGTTGCACGAGCACATGACGGCATGGTCAGGCAAGGCATCCACGCCCAGGCCGGGTTTTTCCTTGCCGTCGCTGGCGGGCAGAATGAGGAACTCGGGATTTTCCGGCAAGGGCATTGCATTGACCGTCATTTGCTGCAGGGTGCCGTACTCATCGGCATTGCCGATCAGCACCGCGCCGAGCAGCTTCTTGCCATCCTCGCTGACGACGATCTTCTTGTAGATCTTGCGCACTTCGTCCAGGTATTGGTAGCTGCGTGCGCCGTGGGTTTCACCATGAGCGTCGCCGACGCTGGCGACATCCACGCCCATGAGCTTGAGCTTGGTGCTCATGTCGGCACCCTGGAAAGTCGCGGCGAAATCGCCGGAAAGATGGGCGCAGGCGATGCGCGCCATGTCGTAGCCAGGGGCAACCAGACCGTACATCTGACCGTTCCAGTTGGCGCACTCGCCAATTGCGTAGATATCGTGGTCGCTGGAGCGGCAGAACTCGTCGATCGCGATGCCGCCGCGCGCGCCGATCGCCAGGCCGGATTCGCGCGCCAGCTCGTCGCGCGGACGGATGCCGGCGGAGAACACGATCATGTCGGTCTCGAGCCAGGTTTCGTCGAAGAAGACCATACGGTGGCGGGCGGTGGCACCGTCGGTAATATTGACGGTATTGCGGCTGGTGTGCACGTGCACGCCCAGTTCCTCGATCTTGGTGCGCAGTACGCGGCCGCCGCTTTCGTCCACTTGCACCGCCATCAGGCGCGGGGCGAATTCCACCACATGGGTGTCCAGGCGCATGTCGCGCAGGGCCTTGGCGCACTCCAGGCCCAGCAGGCCGCCGCCGACCACGACGCCGCTCTTGGCTGTCGCGCCTGCCACAGTCATGGCCTCCAGGTCTTCGATGGTGCGGTAGACGAAGCAATTCTCGCGGTCGCGGCCTGGCACGGGCGGTACGAAGGGAGCAGAGCCAGTGGCTAGCACCAGTTTGTCATAATGCAGCATACTGCCATCCGCTAGCATGACGATTCGTTGCCTGCGATCTATAGTGGATGCCCGTGCGTTCAGCCGCAGTTCCAAGCCAGGGCGTTCATAAAATCCTTGCTCTACCAATGACAAGTCATCAGCTGTGCTGCCAGAGAAAAAGCTTGAAAGATGCACACGGTCATAGGCTGGGCGCGGTTCTTCTCCCAATACTGTGATTTGCAGATTGGCTGCCGCCAGATCAGGCTGGCGCTTGACTAACTCCTGCACAAAGTAATGGCCCACCATACCGTTGCCTATTACTACGATGTGGGTGTTTGCGTTCATTGTCGTGTTTCCTGTGGCTCACAAAAACAAAACGGCATCCATTACCTGTGCAGCAATTGCCATGGGCAGTGCTAAACAAGCAATGGACGCCGTTGTCCATCAAAGGATTACCGATAGGAGTAATTCCTCTGTATCAATACTCATCCATCAGTGATGAGCTTTTGTTCTGATATAAGCAACAGATATGCCATGGTGGGATTATTTTTAGATGGTTGATATTAAACGGGAAATGTTGGATTTTTGTTTTCTTTGAGCAGAGGCGTATTGCTTTCTTGCACTAAAAATGTACCTCGGCATGGAACTGGTGCATATCAAAGTCAGGCAACAAGCAATAGATACACCAGCAGGATATTGACGAATAGGGAGCCTACCGCCAGCCACTGCCACTGCTGCAATCCGGCGCGAGAAATCAATGGCGTGCGCCGCATTGGCAGGATCGGGCGTGTTTCCCCGACTTCCAGCGCCAGCAGCATTTCCTCCGCTGTTTCAAATCGGGACGCGGGCTGGCGCGTGACAGCTTTGAGAATGATATTTTCCAGCCATCCCGGAATATCGGGGCGATAGCGGGTTGGAGGTACCGGGTCGCCAAAGCGTGGATGCTGGAATGGTTCGATTTCACCGTAAGGATATTTGCGCGTCAGCAGGTGGTAGAGCGTGACACCAGCTGCATAGATATCGCTTTGTACGCTGGATTCGGCGTGATCAAACAATTCTGGCGCCATGAAACTTGGTGTTCCTGGATTCGGCATGGTTTCCTGAGTGGAAAGATGCCCGCCAGATGCGACGCCAAGGTCAAGAATACGCAGTCGCCCATCCTTACCCATATGCAGGTTGGCAGGCTTGATGTCACGGTGCAGCACAGGCATGCGATGCAGCGCCCCGATTCCGCGCAGCATTTCCTGGCCGATGCGAGTGATGCCTGCCGTGGTGAAGTGGTGTCCGTGTTGCAGGCGTTGCTGCAGTGTTGCGCCTTCGTGCCAGCTCATGACGTAATAGAGATGGCTGCGCGTGTCCGCATCCAGCGGCAAGACCTGGGGCAGGTACTGCGAGCTAATACGTTTGGCCAGCCATTCCTCGTTGAGTAAAGCTATGCAGCTTTGCGGGTCATTGGCCAGTATTGGTTGCAGGGTTTTCAATACCCAGAGCTGGCCACTTTGCGCATGGCGGACTTTATACACCAGACTGGCACGGGATTGATGAAGTATTGCGATGATTTCAAACTGGTCTAACCTTTCCCCAACCTTGAGTTTTGCAGGTGGTTTGAGCTGACGACTCTCGGCGAGAAAATCGGTCAGCGTATCCTCGCTAACCGATTCCACATCAATGACGATGGCGGTGGCATTGTCACTGCTACCAGCTTGCAAGGCTTCCCTGATGAGAACATCCGCTAATGCCTGCGGTGGCGCATATTGCTGTATCAAGCGTTGCAGCCTGGTGTCTGGCAAGGCAGCCCAGACGCCATCGGTCATCAATACATAACGGTCGCCTACATGCAGTTGGCCTTCGGCATAATCCACGCTAAGTTGCTGGTCGAGCCCGATAGCGCGTTTCAATACATGGCGCATATCGGGCCGATCCCAGACATGGTCGGCAGTGAGGCGCTCCAGATTGCCGCCGCGCAGGCGGTATAGCCTGCTGTCGCCAACATGCGCCGAGTAATAGCGCTGCCCTCGTAGCACCAGTAATGTTACGGTGGTGGCCATGCCGGCCATTTCCCGATGCTGCATGGCTTGTGCTAGCACCCAGCGATTGGCGGCATTGAGCACCTTCTCCAGGGCAGTTGGAACCTCCCAGGTATCCGGAGTGGCGTAGTAGTCCGTTAACAGGCTGCGCACGGTCATTTCTGCAGCCTCGCGTCCTCCGGCATTGCCGCTGACGCCATCGGCCACAGCAAAGATGGCACCCTTGAGCTTCAGCGTAATATTCTCTGGCGTGACCATGCTGGCGAAGTCCTCATTGCGTTCGCGCTGCCCGGTGGCTGAGCTCAAGCCGGTATGGAATGTCAATGATGTCATTCCTGTTGACCTTAAACCTTGGCGCTCGTCACCGCAGCCGATCCCCAGGTGGTGCGCCAGCGTTGTTTGACGAAGGTAAGGCCGATCAGGGCGATGATAGCCAGGCAAGCAAACAGGGTGAGACCAATCTGATAGCTGCCGGTGAGCTGCTTGGAGTAGCCAAGGCTAGAGGCCAGGTAGAAACCACCGATACCGCCTGCCATGCCAATCAGGCCGGTCATCACGCCAATTTCCTTGCGGAAGCGCTGTGGCACGAGCTGGAACACTGCACCATTGCCCATGCCCAAGGCCATCATGGCGCAAATGACCACCAGCAAGCCGCTCAACTGTGTTTTAAGGCCCACGCTGAGAATAAACAGGAAACAGGCGGCAATAACGTACATGACGCTCAAGGTGCGGATGCCGCCGAGACGGTCAGCCAGGTTGCCACCAATCGGACGGACCAGCGAACCGGCGAATACGCACGCAGCAGTGAAGTAGCCGGCGTGTACGGCATCCAGCCCGTACTGGTCATTGAAATAGATAGTGAGCGAGGAAGCCATGCCAACAAAACCGCCAAACGTGACACTATAGAAGAACATGAACCACCATGCGTCTTTATCTTTCAGTACATGAAGGTATTCACTCACGGATTTGGACGCTGGTGGGTTGGGAGCGTCCTTTGCCAGCAGGCTGTAGAGCACTAGGGTAATGATGAGTGGAATCAGGGCCAGGCCAAAGACATTGCTCCAACCGAATGCCAGTGCGAGCCCGGGGGCGAACAATGCAGCCAGTGCAGTGCCTGAATTGCCTGCGCCAGCGATGCCCAGCGCGGTGCCTTGATGCTCGGGAGGATACCAGCGTGAGGCGAGCGGCAGGGCAACGGCGAATGATGCGCCAGCGACACCTAAAAATACCCCGAGAATCAGCGCCTGCTGATAACTATGGATTCCATTGAGCCAGGCAGTTGCCAGGGCGGCAATGACGATGAGCTGGCCAATGATACCAGCCTTCTTGGGTTGTATCTGGTCGACCAATATGCCCATGATCATGCGCAATAGGGCGCCGGTTAAGACTGGAGTAGCGACCATCATACCTTTCTGCGCCGGGGTCAATGCAAGATCCCCGGCAATTTGTACTGCTAGCGGCCCGAGCAATACCCAGACCATGAAGCTCAAGTCAAAGTAAAGGAATGCGGAAAATAGCGTGGGTTTGTGTCCCGCCTGCCAGAAGGTTTGTTTCATGATATGGTCCTTTGCGGATTAAAAGGTATACAGGGCGGTGAACCAGATACGTTCAAGGTCAGGTTTGCGGGAGCTCGTCACTGCAATGCGATCACCCTCGCGGAAATGGGCGTATTCCACTTTCAATGAGAGCTGCTTGCTGCAGCTCCAGCTGGCGGCAAGATCGATTTCGTTGCCGTAGCGATTCCCGGCTCCGCCATTGAATTGGGAAAAACTCTCCTCGGCGCGGAACAGATGGAACTCGCCTAGCAGGCTGAGTTGAGGTAAAGGTTTGCCACCAAAGCTGAGAAAACTGTCCTTGATGCCCCAGACAGGTGTCACCAGGAAATGATCATTCCACCCCTGGAACAAATGATTGGTGCCAAACGGGCTCTGGAAGGCGTATCGGCCGTGATTGCTTGATAGCTGCTCTTGATCAATGCGCAGATACCAACCCTTGATCATGGCGCCGACACCTAACCGGAGATAATGAGCATCAATGCGAGAGTCGCCGCTGGAATAGTCTGTCTGCTTGGCGTATTCAGCGGTATAGAGGAATTTCCAGGTATCGTTCAGTGTGCGTATGCCATCCAGGCGTAGCCCCAGCGTCTTGTTGGAGGCATCTGCATCTGCGCCTAATCCGTTTGATGCATTGAATCCCAGGTCGTTGAAATTGTTGAAATAACCGTAGGCAGTCAAGGTTTCACCAGGCGAAATCGAATAAGTAGCATGGACAATATCCAGGTTGCCGCTGCGCTTGCGATTATTGATTTGCTTGACCCGCTCGAAATGAGCGAAATAGAGGCTGGTATCGGGCAGGCTCTTGTTTTCAATGGCGATGCCATCGAACACCTGCATGACTTGGCGAAACTCGATATTGCCGATAAAGCGTACGTTATCTAGTTTTACTGACTGTCTTCCCAGGCGGATGCTAGTGTCCTTGCTGCCGTTCCAGTCAAGATAGAGTTGATTGACGCCGGTGGAGCCAGGATCAACGATGGCCGGGTAATTGACCATGCCGGGTTGTGGCTCGCCTTTGTCCATATCGTTGAAGTTATCGGTTAGCTTGGCGACATTGATCAACTGTATACCTAGGCTGACATGATGGAAGTCTGCTGTCTGCCAACCGACCAAAGTACGCAGTGTGAATGCATCGGCATTTTTACTGCGATTATCCTGCTCCGCATGCTCATAACGCAGTCGTAGGCTGCTCATGCTCTTACCGGTCTTGATGGATTCAAGCAAGCTGTATTGATCACTCTCTGCTGCCTGTGCGCTTATCAGTCCGGCAGACAGCAGCATGCCCAAGGCGCATCTTTCAGCCCTTTTTCTACTGACACGCAGGAAGTTGTGCTTTGCTTTGTTTATCCCGATACTGCTTGTCTCGTTTCTGATGGTTTTGTCGCTCATCAATGCTTCCCATAAAAAAAGCGTCCTGCCTCAGAAGATAGATCCTGAAGCAAGGACGCCTTTGTCCGATTGGCCAGCTTTGGCCTTTAATCCTGCATCGATTACCCCGTCATTGGAGTAAGCCGGAAAGTTAGAGCAACAGCTCTGCTGCCTTGACTATTTGCCTGGCTAATACAGCCAAGCGGGTTTTCTGTTGCATGGCCAGGGTGCGCAGTAGTTTATAAGCCTCGTCCTCACATAGATTCCGCTGCTGCATGAGAATACCCTTGGCTTTTTCTATCACCTTACGTTCGCTGAGTCTGTTATTGGCACTTTCCAGTGCCTTGCGCAATGTCTTGAATTCTTCAAACCGGGCAATTGCTGCATCCACAACCGATTTCAATCGGTCATGGCTGATTTCTCCTACCACGTAAGCGCTGACGCCAGCACGGGTAGCTTCCCAGATTTTCTCGGTATCACCGTCATACGTGAACATCACGATGGGTTGCGGCATATTGCGGTTCATCAAAAACAGATGTTCCAGCATATTTTTGCTTGGTGAAACGATATCAATGATCACAAAATCTGGCTGTAAGCATCTGACAGCCTCATCAAGGCAAGCAATATCCGCAAGTTGGGAAACAACCTCGTAGCCCGCATCCGCCAGATACTGGCTAAGGGGAGCTGTACGCCCCAAGTGATTATCAATAAGCACGACCCGGAGCATAATAAACCTTGAACATTTTTAACTCGCCTGGATATAAGCAATCACCATGCCAATGGTAGAAAAGTGATGGAATCACATAATAAATAGAGACTTGCGTCTAGATTGTTGCAGTCTAGGGTAGGGTCGGAAAGGCGCGAATGCCCAATGCAAGTGCATTTGCATCAGAAACACGTGCCTTGACCGAACAAAGGTCCGGGCTGTTCTTTTGCATTGGATTACATAGCAGGCACGACCTTCTGCTTACCGAGCGGGGGCTTTGGTTTTATACTGCCGGACATTATCTGCGTGACATCAACATCCTCAAAAACATCACCAATTATGAATAAAACCCTGCAATACCTAGTCTGGATACTGGTTGCTATTATTGGCGCGTCTGCGGTGGGCGGCATTGCGCTGCATCGCGGCGAAAGCATCAATGCCTTGTGGTTTATTGCCGCTGCTGTTTGTGTGTTTGCGATAGCCTATCGTTTTTATGCGGCCTGGATTGCGGCGCGGGTACTGATGGTTGATGCCAGCCGCGCTACGCCTGCGGAACGGCTGGATAACGGCCGTGATTATGTGCCGACCAACAAATGGGTGGTGTTTGGCCACCACTTCGCGGCGATTGCAGGGCCGGGCCCACTGGTCGGGCCGACGCTGGCGGCGCAGTTCGGCTATCTGCCTGGCACCTTGTGGATATTGATCGGTGCAGTCTTGGGCGGCGCGGTACAGGACATGGTGACCTTGTTCCTCTCTACCCGGCGCAACGGCCGCAGCCTGGGACAGATGGCGCGGGAAGAGTTGGGGCCAATAGGCGGTTTTGCAGCGCTGATCGGCACTTTCACCATCATGGTGATCCTGATTGCGGTGTTGGGGCTGGTGGTGGTTAACGCCATGAAACACAGCCCATGGGCGACATCCACGGTAGCTGCCACTATACCGATTGCCATGATAGTGGGCATTTACATGCGCCACTTTCGGCCTGGGCGGGTGCTGGAGGCTTCGGTATTGGGTGTCGTATTGTTGTTGTTGTCCGTGGTGGGCGGCGGCTATATTGATCATCATCCCTGGTTACGTGTCTTGTTTGACCACGACGGCTTGACCTTGGCTTGGTGGGTGATTGCTTATGGTTTTGCCGCTGCCATCCTGCCGGTGTGGTTGCTGCTGGCGCCACGGGATTATCTATCTACCTTCATGAAGCTGGGCACGATTTTCTTGTTGGCTGTGGCGATCATCCTGCTGCAACCTGAAGTCAAGATGCCGGCCTTGACCCAGTTTATTGACGGTACCGGCCCGATTTTTGGCGGTAGCCTGTTCCCATTCGTTTTCATCACTATTGCCTGCGGCGCGGTCTCTGGTTTTCATGCGCTGATTGCGTCGGGAACCACACCCAAGCTGCTGGCCAACGAGTCGGATATCCGCATGATCGCCTATGGCGCCATGCTGCTGGAATCGTTCGTCGCCATCATGGCGATGGTTGCCGCCACCGTCTTGGATCCGGGCATATTTTTCGCCATCAACAGCCCGGCTGGCATTGTCGGCAAGGAGGCTGCAGATGCGGTAGCGACCATTAGCGCCTGGGGTTTCCCGGTCACTGTGGAGCAGATGGAAACCCTGGCGCGCGAGATGGGAGAATCCACCTTGTTTGCGCGTACTGGCGGCGCGCCGTCACTGGCAGTGGGCATGGCCAGCATATTTGGCAGCGCTTTCGGGCAGCACCTGCTGGCGCTCTGGTACCACTTCGCCATCATGTTCGAAGCGATCTTCATACTGACCACGCTGGATGCGGGTACCCGCGTCGGCCGCTTCATGCTGCAGGACATGCTGGGCAATCTCTGGCCCAAGTTGGGGCAAACGTCGTGGTATCCCTCGGTCTTGCTTACCAGCGCCATTGTCGTGGCGGGCTGGGGCTATTTCCTCTATATCGGCGTGATCGACCCGAATGGCGGCGTCAACATTCTCTGGCCGCTGTTCGGCATTTCCAACCAGATGCTGGCTGCGATCGCCTTGTCGGTGGGCACCGGCATCTTCATCAAATCCGGCAGGCTTAGATATGCCTGGGTCACGGGCTTGCCGTTGAGCTGGCTGGTGATCGTCACCACAACGGCTGCTTGGGAAAAGATCACCAGCGCCGACGTGCGCGTCGGCTTCCTCGCCGCAGCCAACGATATGTCGGCCAAGCTGGCCGCTGGAATATTACCGCCGGAAAAGGCGGCGGTAGCTCCGCAATTGATCTTCAACCAGCAGCTCGATGCGGTGCTGACCTTGTTCTTCGTCGCAGTACTGTGGATCGTGATCCTGGATATGCTGCGCGTGAGCTACCGCAGCCTGAGCGGAAAGCCGGTGCGGCCTTCGGTGGAAACGCCGTATGTGGCTACCAGGCTGGATACTGCCTGGATACGGGATTGAGCGGATATTCGTTGGCGATGGGCTCCTTGATCCAGCTTCTGCGGCGATTCTGGTATTTCCTGCGAGAGGTGTCAGGAGATGATGCTTACGAGCGTTATCTCAAGCTGTATGCCGCCAATCAGGAACGACACCAGCATGTCGAACTGCCCATGTCGCGGGAGGAGTTCTTCAAAACCTGGCAGCAGCAGAAATGGGATGGTATCAAGCGCTGCTGTTGAGAGGATTGGTCAGCTTGGGTTTTGCTGCGATTCGTCCAGTAGTTTGCATGCCAGCTTGCCCAGTTGCCGCACTGCTTGCTCAATGGCCAGGCTCCATAAGTGGCTGAAATTCAGCCGGATATAATGGGTTAGCTGTTTCTGGCGCGAGAAAATGCTGCCTGGCGCGACCGTGATGCCGTTATCAATCGCGGCGCGATACAGGTCCAGCGCATCCAGTTGCGGCGGTAGCCTGACCCAGATGACATAGCCGCCCTTGGGTACGGAAAGCTCAGTGCCTGCGGGAAAGCTTTCCTCGATCACGTTGCGCATCAGTATGTACTGCGATCGCAGCGTATGGCGTAATTGTTTGAGGTGCTGCTCAAAACTGTCGCGCTGCATGAACTTGGCAATGGCAATCTGCGGCGCGGAGGGCAGGGAAAGGCTGCTGAGGAACATTAGTCTTTCTACTTCCTGCCGATAACGTCCGGCTACGGTCCAGCCTACGCGATAGCCTGGCGTCAGGCATTTCGAGAAAGATGAGCAGTGCAGCACCAGTCCTTCGTGGTCGAACGCCTTGGTAGGTTTGGGCGGCTCGTCGCTGAAATACAGTTCGCTGTAGACGTCATCTTCGATCAGTGGAATCTGCTGTTCCGCCAACAATGCTACCAACGCCTGCTTTTTTGTGTCTGGCATGACGAAGCCCAACGGGTTCTGGAAGTTGGCGGTTAGTACCACGGCGGCTATATTGATGGCGCTGATGGTGGCGCGCAACGCATCCAGATCCAAGCCGGATTCGGGGTCGGTGTGCAGTTCCAGTACCTGCATGCCCAGTCGCTCCACCGTATGGGCCAGAGCATAGTAGCCGGGTGATTCCAGCACAATGGTAGCGCCGGGTTTGGCGACGGCCTGCAGGCAGAGCGTAATGGCTTCCGTGGCGCCGTGGGTAATGACGATATCGTCGGGTGAAATATCCATGCCATGAAAGAGATAGCGACGCGCAATCTGCTGGCGCAGCATTTCGTTGCCGGGTGGCAGATCGCTGAGGATGCCCCATTCTCCCTCGTCATCAGTCAGGGCTTTTTCATACTGGTGGATTTTCTTGAGCGGGAAGAGCTGTGGGTCGGGAAACGGCGAACCTAGCGGCACGGTGCCGAATTCACGAATGGATTTCAGCGTTGTGAGCACCAACTTACTGGCATCTACCTCGGCAAGGTTGATGTCTTTTGCTAGTGGCGAGCCACGTTGTTTCAGGCGCTTGCGCTGCGTGACATAGTATCCAGATTGGGGATGGCTGCTGATGATGCCTTCCTGCTCTAATAGTAAGTAGGCACGCAACACGGTGCTGATGCTGAGACTGTATTTCTGGCTGGCTTGCCGTACTGAAAAGATTTTGTCACCGGGTCGCAATACGCCTTCATCAATCATCGCGCGAATGCGCGCAGCAAACGAGACATAAAGCTTCATGGGCAAGCAGGAAGTGAGTTCTTGATGGCCTGCCATTGTACTCCACCAGTCGGCAGCTGGGGCTGAGACTGAATATAACGATAGTCGCGCCAGCATTTACAAGAGTAAAGGTAAAAAAATGCCAGATTACATCCGGCATTTTGTAGTGAGTTCTAAAAATCTGGCTGATGCGTGCTAGGCGGCCTGCAATGCCCGGGAGATTTCCTCGCCATTTGGGGTCAAGGCGGCGAGCAAGCGTTCCTTTTCAGTGGAAACCTCAACCAGTTCCTGCTCGCTCAAGGCTGTCATGAGACGTTGCAACGTGCTCATGCGTATTCCCAGCCGTTTGCAGATAGCTGCCAGCGGCATGCGCGCGCGGCCTGCCTCCTGTTCGGCGTGCAGCAACTCCAGGATGCCCATCATCAAAACAGCACTCTGATCAAGCTGAGCATGATCAGAGGCAAAGTCGCTGGTTGCCTGCTCAGGCATTTCATGTTCATGCAGCATGGGATACCTTAGCGGCGCTGACTTTCTCGATCAATACCGGGATGGATTTGGAGGTCGGTGTGTGAGACATGTCGGCAACACTTTCCAGCGGTACCAGATTATTGGTTTCCGGGTAATAGCCACCAAGGCAACCTGCCGGGATGTCATAGGACACGACCAGGAAATTGTCGGCGCGACGGGTGATGCCATCCTGCCAGACGCTGACCAGATTGACCCAATCTCCGGCCTTGAGTCCCATGCGGGATATATCTGCCGGGTTCATGAACACCACGCGGCGCTGGCCGAACACGCCGCGGTAACGGTCATCCATGCCGTAGATGGTGGTGTTGTATTGGTCGTGCGAACGGGTGGTCATCAATACAAACAACTGATCGCCATATTGTTCGCGTGCCTGATGGATAGGCGAGTTGCGCGGGATTGCCAGCAGGCTGAATTCCGCCTTGCCGGAAGCGGTCTTCCAGACACGGTCAGTGGAGGGTACCGGCAGGCGGAAGCCGCCTGGATGCTTGATGCGTTCGTTGTAGTTCTCGAACAGGTGCGGCATGGTCTGCTCGATGACATCGCGGATCTTGCTGTAATCCTTGATGTATTCCAGCCATGGTGTCTTGCTGCCCTTGAGCGCTGCATGCGCCATGCGCGCCACAATGGCGGGCTCGGACAACAGGTGCGGCGAGGCTGGTTTGTTCATGCCGTAGGAGATGTGCACCATGCTCATGGAATCTTCCACCGTCACGCCTTGGGGGCCGGTTTCCTGGGTGTCGATCTCGGTGCGGCCCAGGCATGGCAATATCAAGGCTTCCTTGCCGTGAACCAGGTGGCTGCGGTTGAGCTTGGTGGTGACGTGGGCGGTCAGGTCGCAATTGCGCAAACCTTCCCAGGTACGGTCGGTATCGGGAGTGGCGATGGAGAAGTTTCCCCCAAGCGCAAAGAAGAACTTGGCCTTGCCGTCTATCATCGCCTGAATCGCGGCGACGGCATCATAACCCTCTTCCCTTGGCACTTTGATGTCAAAGACCCTTTCCAGGCTTTCAAGGAACTCCACCGGCATTTTTTCGTAGATGCCCACCGTGCGGTTACCCTGCACGTTGCTGTGGCCGCGCACGGGACAGAGGCCTGCGCCTTCCTTGCCGATATTGCCGCGCAACAGCATCAGGTTGACCAGCATCTGGATGGTTTGCACGGAATGCTTGTGCTGGGTGAGGCCCATGCCCCAGGTGGAGATCACGCGGTCGCCAGTGGCGTAGATGCGGGCGATTTCCTCGATCTGCTCCAATGGTACGCCGGATTCTTCCAGGATCACGTCCCAGCTTTCACGCCGCGCATCATCGGCAATTTTCTCGAAGCCGTTGGTGTGCTGCTCAATGAATTCCACATCCACCACACGCTCGCTGCCATTTTTGATCGCCTCGTCGTCCCACTGGATGACGAACTTGATCATGCCTTTGAGCAACGCCAGGTCGCCCCCTAGCTTGGGCTGGATGAACAGGTCGCTGATCTTGCTGCCTTTGAACGACAGCATGTCGAACGGGCTTTGTGGGTCGGCAAAGCGCTCCAGGCCGCGTTCCTTCAAAGGGTTGATCGCCACGATGCGTGCGCCGCGCTTAGCCGCTTCGCGCAACTCGCCCAGCATGCGCGGGTGGTTGGTGGCAGGGTTCTGGCCGAAAATCAGGAAGGTATCGGCATGCTCGAAATCATGCAATGTCACTGAGCCCTTGCCGATACCCACGGTAGGCGGCAGCGCCATGCTGGTGGATTCGTGGCACAGGTTGGAGCAGTCAGGGAAGTTGTTGGTGCCGAATTCGCGCACGAATAACTGATAGAGGAATGCAGCCTCGTTGCTGGCACGGCCGGAAGTATAGAAAATCGCCTCATTGGGGTCGTCCAGCGCATTCAGGTGCTGGGCCATCAGCTCGAAAGCGCCGTCCCAGGAAATTTCCTCGTACTTGTCAGTCGTGGGGTTGTAGCGCATCGGGTGGGTGAGGCGGCCCTCGTTTTCCAAGTCGAAATCGCTCCACTCCATCAGCTCGGTAACTGTGTGCTTGGCGAAGAACTCCGGCGGCACCCGCTTGGCGGTTGCTTCAGCCGCCACGGCCTTGACGCCGTTCTCGCAGAATTCGAAGGTGGAAGTGTGCTCCTTGTCCGGCCAGGCACAACCCGGGCAGTCGAAGCCGTCAGGCTGGTTCTGCGAAAGCAAGGTCATGACGCCCTTCACGGGGATCTTCTGCAGCGCGAGCTGCGCGGCAACTTGCTTCAATGCACCCCAGCCAGCGGCAGGGTGGTGGTAAGGCTTGATAGCGGCTTTGGGTTGCGACATATATTCCTTGATTGTTCAAAAACAGGCTGGTTGCCGCGAAGGCAAACCAGCGCTGTGAATACACAATGACGATTACAGCAATCGTAAGGAAACGAACAGAAGGAAACCAGATACAGAACCGGGGAAATTTTTGGGGTACAGTTGTATGGGGCTTGCTGTAGGAAATATGGTGATTGAGTTGAAATTATCAATAGCAGATTGTCAGTATTCCGGAGCTTTTAACTCCGGTAATCTGTGTTGATCGCTTTTAATGACTGGAGTGTGCTGTGCGGCGCAGGCTTGTCACCATCAGCCACACTCCCGCAATCACCATAGGCAAGCTCAGCCATTGCCCCATGCTTAATCCCAGCGATAGTAGGCCAAGGAAGCTGTCCGGCTCTCGCGTGAATTCCACCAGGAAGCGGAAACTGCCGTAGCCGATCAGGAACAGGGCTGACACCGTGCCCCTTGCGCGTGGTTTGCTGGAGTACCACCACAATAGAATGAAGAGGACAACGCCTTCGAGCAGGAATTCGTAAAGCTGCGAAGGATGGCGCGCAATGTCGTCCACCTGCGGGAACACCATGGCCCATGGCATATCGCTGGCGCGGCCCCAGAGCTCGCCATTGATGAAGTTGCCCATGCGTCCGGCACCGAGGCCAATAGGCACCAATGGGGCAACGAAATCCATGATGCCGAGGAAGGTGAGACCGCGACTGCGAGCGAATAGCCACATGGCGACCATGACGCCGATGAAACCGCCATGGAAGGACATGCCGCCTTGCCAGAGATAGAGTATTTCGTGGGGATGGGCCAGGTAATACTCATGCTGGTAGAACAATGCATAACCCAATCTGCCGCCGAGGATGACACCGAGCGCGCCATAGAACAGGGCGTCGTCCAGCATTTTTGGCGACCAGCCTTG
Organism: Methylobacillus sp.; assembly: GCF_036844465.1. NCBI lineage: Bacteria > Pseudomonadati > Pseudomonadota > Betaproteobacteria > Nitrosomonadales > Methylophilaceae > Methylobacillus > Methylobacillus sp. Next base: position 153,607 of record NZ_DAIUFW010000007.1, on the reverse strand, counting down.
CCAGGGCTGGTTGGCAATGCGCCAGCGGCCCAGCAGCAGGAATGCCATGAATCCGATCAGGTACATCAGGCCGTACCAGTGAATGCCAAATGAGCCGAGGTGGATGGCGACAGGATCGAATTGTGGGTGAACAAGCATTGGGATTGCACCTGGGATTGGAGTAAAATCGGTCAATTATATACGTTTAGTTTAGGGATATTATGCCGCAATATCGCTCCAAGACCTCCACCCATGGCCGCAATATGGCAGGCGCGCGTGCGCTCTGGCGTGCCACCGGGATGAAGGAGGAAGATTTTCAGAAGCCAATTATCGCTGTTGCCAACTCTTTTACTCAATTTGTGCCGGGACACGTGCATCTGAAGGATATGGGGCAGCTTGTCGCGCGTGAGATTGAGCGTGCAGGCGGTGTAGCCAAGGAATTCAATACGATTGCCGTGGACGATGGCATCGCTATGGGCCACAGCGGCATGCTGTACAGCCTGCCCAGTCGTGACCTGATTGCAGATGCCGTGGAGTATATGGTGAATGCTCACTGCGCGGATGCGCTGGTGTGCATTTCCAATTGCGACAAGATCACTCCTGGCATGCTGATGGCGGCCTTGCGCCTGAATATTCCGGTGGTGTTCGTTTCAGGTGGACCAATGGAAGCCGGCAAGGTCAACTGGCAAGGGCATATGCACAAGCTGGACCTCGTCGATGCGATGGTGGCCGCGGCGGACAGCAATGTCTCCGATGAAGAGTCCGATGCGATCGAGCGTTCCGCCTGCCCGACCTGCGGCTCCTGTTCCGGCATGTTTACAGCCAACTCCATGAACTGCCTGACCGAGGCGTTGGGCTTGAGCCTGCCTGGCAATGGATCCACCTTGGCCACCCATGCGGCACGCAAGGAGCTGTTCCTCAAGGCGGGCCGCCTGATCGTGGAAATCACCAAGCGCTATTACGAGCAGGATGACGAAAGCGTGCTGCCGCGCAGCATCGCCAACCTGCATGCCTTCGAGAACGCCATGAGCCTGGATGTAGCGATGGGCGGTTCGACCAACACCGTGCTGCACCTCTTGGCAGCGGCGCATGAAGCCAAGGTGGATTTCACCATGGCGGACATCGACCGCATCTCGCGCGGCGTGCCTTGCGTGAGCAAGGTCGCGCCTGCCACGGCCAAATATCACATGGAAGATGTGCACCGCGCAGGCGGCGTGATGGGCATTCTCGCCGAACTGAGCCGCGCCGGACTGATCCACCGTAATACGCCCACGGTACATAGTCCCACCTTGGGGGATGCGCTGGACAAGTGGGACATCATGACTACCACCGACGAGGACGTGAAGAAATTCTATCGCGCCGCGCCTGGCGGCATCCCGACCACTATCGCGTTCAGCCAGTCCATGCTCTGGCCGGAGCTGGATACCGACCGCAAGGAAGGCTGCATCCGCGACAAGGAACATGCCTATTCGCAGGATGGCGGCTTGGCCGTGCTGTACGGCAATATCGCGCTGGACGGCTGCATCGTGAAGACGGCTGGTGTGGACGACAGCATTCTCAAATTCACAGGCCGCGCGCGTATCTTTGAAAGTCAGGACGATGCAGTAGCCGGCATTCTGGCCGACAAGATCGAGGCAGGTGATATCGTCATCATCCGCTATGAAGGTCCGCGCGGCGGCCCTGGCATGCAGGAAATGCTCTATCCGACCAGTTATCTGAAATCCAAAGGCTTGGGCAAGGATTGTGCGCTGCTGACTGATGGCCGTTTCTCCGGAGGCACGTCCGGCTTGAGCATCGGCCATGCTTCTCCAGAAGCTGCCGAAGGCGGTGCCATCGGCCTGGTTGAAGAAAATGACACTATCGAGATCGACATCCCCAACCGCACCATCCACCTGGCGGTCAAGGATGAAGTGCTGGCCCATCGCCGTGCTGCCATGGAAGCACGTGGCAAAGATGCGTGGAAGCCGGTCAACCGTGAGCGTCATGTATCCGTTGCATTACGAGCGTATGCTGCCATGAGTACCTCTGCTGCCAGAGGGGCAGTGCGCGATGTGAGCCAGATTGAGAAATAAACTGGCTGCGCAATCACACACTATAAAAAGAATCGATAAGTTAGATTGAATAAAGCGTATGCAATCATTACATGAGTTGAATGCCCAATACGGGGTAGGGCATAAAATCCATTTTTCCGCAGACCTGAATGGCCTAGTGACACTGGAGGTGGAAAATCCCCATGCCACTGCCAAGGTGGCTTTGCAGGGCGGGCATGTCATGCAATGGCAGCCTCGCCATGCGGAGGCCCCCGTGTTGTGGCTCTCCGACCAGGCGCGTTTCGTTGCAGGCCGTTCCATTCGCGGTGGCGTGCCTGTCTGCTGGCCGTGGTTTGGCCCTCACCCCACGGATGAAACCTTGTGTCCGCACGGTTTTGCGCGCGTGGTGCAGTGGGAGATTGTGGATGCCAAGCCCGAGCCGGACAATACGACCAGCCTTGTCCTGAGGCTGGTAGGCAACAGCCAGGTAAAAAGCCAGTGGCCTTATGAGTGCGACCTGACGTTGACGGTCAATATCGGGCCTGTGCTCAAAATGTCGCTTACTACTGCCAATCATGGCGACAAGCCCTTTACCATCGGCGAAGCCTTGCATACCTACTTCAATGTCAGCGATATCGAAGTGGTCAAGATTCTGGGTCTGGATCAGACGGAATATGAAGACAAGGTCGAGGATTATGCGCTCAAGCGGCAATCCGGTGAAGTCACGTTCAATGACGAGGTGGACCGTGTTTATCTCAACACGACGGCGACCTGTGTGCTGGAAGATCCGGGCCTGCGCCGTCGGATTGTGATCGAGAAATCCGGTAGCCATTCCACCGTGATATGGAACCCTTGGGAACGCAAGGCTGCTGAAATCGGCGATCTGGGCAGTCATTACGGCTGGCGGCACATGGTCTGTGTCGAAAGCTCGAATGTCAGGGAAAATGTGGTAACAGTCGCACCTGGTACTTCGCATACTTTGCATGTGCAATACAGCACGGAAGGTTTATAGCGTATCTCAGGACGGCCTGATGGACAGGCCGGCATGAAGCAAGATTGTAGTGGCACTTATTGGGGGAGTAGCAAAGCTCCCAAGGAGGGGAAATGAAAACAATCATAAGCACATTGGCAGCAGTCGGTTGCCTGCTGATGGCTGGGCAGGCGGCTGCGGTGGATGCCAAGGCAGCAGAATCGCTGGCGCAGAAGAACGGTTGCCTGGCATGTCATACCATCAAGGAGAAAGTGATTGGCCCGGCGTTGCGTGATATTGCCGCCAAATACCGTGGTGAGGCAGGTGCTGAAGCCAAGCTGGTAGGCCGGGTAAAGAATGGTACCAGCGGCGTTTGGGGGCCGGTACCCATGGGGCCGAACAGTCCTCAGGTCAAGGATGAAGATATCAAGGTGATTGTGCAGTGGATATTGACGCTGTAAAGCATATTTGAAATTGCCATCCGGCGTATTTTGGAAAACCAGCCGCAATCCGGCTGGTTTTTTCTTTTCTGGAATGTATTGGTGTTATGGGTGTTTGAGTTTGCTGTGATGCATGGAATACACGAAATATACCGCAATGCCGATACTGACCCAGACCAGGAAGCGGTGCCAGGTTTCTGCAGGCAGGAAGGCCATCAGCGCGCTGCATGACACAATGCCCAGCAACGGGATCACCGGGCCGCCTGGATTTTTGAACGGGCGCGGCAGGTCAGGTTGCCGCACGCGCAGGACGATGACGCCGACGCAGACCATGACGAAACTGGCGAGGGTGCCGATATTGACGGTTTCTGCCAAGGTGCCGAGCGGAAAGAAGCCTGCGACGATGGAAATGATGCTGCCGCAGAACAGGATGACTGTGGTAGGCGATTGCCGTTCAGGATTGACCTTGGAGAATGCCACGGGGATGAGGCCATCACGGCTCATGGCATAGAGGATGCGGGTGAGGCCGTAGAGCAATACCAGCAATACTGTAATCAACCCTGCCAATACGCCAGTCGCCACCAATGTGGATGACCATGCATAACCCAGTTGGCTCAAGGCATAGGCGACCGGGGAAGAGACATTGAGATCACTATAGTGCAACACACCGGTCAGCACGCCGGAAACCAGGATGTAGATAATAGTGCAGAAGGTGACGGAAGCAATCAGGCCGATCGGCAGGTCGCGCTGGGGATTGCGTGCTTCATCGGCAGCAGTGGAGACAGCATCAAAACCGAAATAGGCAAAAAATACCAGGGAAGCGCCAGCCAGTATGCCGATATTGTTGCCGTCCGCTTGGCTTGAGAACCAGCCGAACGGTATGAAGGGGTGCCAGTTATTGGTGTTGATGTGGCCGATAGCGATGGCAAGGAAAATAACGATGGTACTGAGCTTGATCGCCACGATAATGTTGTTGACGGTAGAGCTTTGCTTGACGCCGCTGATCAGCACAAAAACCAGTAGCCAGATAATGCCGAAGGCAGGCAGGTTGATGAGGCCACCCTGGCTGGGCGCCTTGGTCCAGATATCGGGGATGGTGATGCCAAAATTGGCCAGGGTATTGATGAAATAACCCGACCAGCCGTTGGCGACTGCTGCGGCGCCCACGCCATATTCCAGCAGCAATATCCATGCGATCACCCAGGCAATGAATTCACCGAATGCAACGTAACTATAGCCATAGGCGCTGCCGGAGCCGCCAATGGAGGAAGCCAGTTCGGCATAGGCAAAGCCGGCGAATGCAGCAGCCAGACCGGCGATGATGAAGGAAATCACCACGGCTGGACCCGAATATACTGCAGCGGCAATGCCCGTGAGCACGAAAATTCCCGTGCCGATGGCGCAGCCTATGCCAAGCAGAGCGAGATCAAAAGCAGATAAGCACTTCTTCAGGCCACACTGTCCGTGTTTCTCAATGGGCTTGGTGCGGAAGAGCTGGGCAAGCATGGGATTCCCTTGTGTTTAGTTTTCTCTTGTTGGTTTGCCAGTATGCATGAAAGAAGGAGGTTTTAGCAGGTTTCAGTTTTATTGCAATAGTAGGGGAGATTAAAAACCAGCGTATGGAGGTGATTGGGGTAAATCATTCTTGTTGACGCTGGAGGGAGAGTGCTTTTCGCTTGCCAGCGAGTCACTTTCATTTGCTTCGCCAAATAAAAGTAACCAAAGCAAAGGCAACCCCGGAGTCTACGCCGGGAGCTGAGCTCCCGGTACCCTGCGTTGCTCAATCTGTCTGGGCGCTTGCTGAACTCGCTGCGCTCAAACAAACGCAAGCGCTTAATCCAGCCAGATTTGCGCTACCGGCGCAGCTAGGCGGGGAAACCAGCGTCAAACCCATACTTGGTATCACTGCACTTGTTCTTGATCTTGTGGTTATTTTCCTAGCCAATCACGCCCGGTAATGAAGTCGCTGTATAGCCTGGCTTCCGGCGAACCTGTTTCTGGCTTCCAGTCGTAGCGCCATTTGACGATGGGCGGCATGGACAACAGGATGGATTCGGTACGTCCGTTGGATTGCAGCCCAAAAATGGTGCCGCGGTCGTAGATCAGGTTGAACTCGACATAGCGTCCGCGGCGGTAGGCCTGGAAATCACGCTCGCGTTCGCCGTATGGCGTATCCTTGCGCCGCTGCACGATCGGCAGGTAGGCGTTGATGAAGGCATCCCCCACGCTGCGCTGGAAGGCAAAGCTTTGCTCGAAACCCAGCTCGCTGAAGTCGTCAAAGAAAATGCCACCGACGCCGCGTGCTTCCTGACGGTGCTTGAGATAGAAATATTCGTCGCACTCTTTTTTGAACTGCGGGTAATACTGCTCGCCAAATGGTTGCACAGCCTCGCGGCAGGTGCGATGAAAATGTATGGCATCATCCTCGAAGCCATAATAAGGCGTGAGGTCCATGCCGCCGCCAAACCACCAGATTGGCTCCTCGCCGCTTTTTTCCGCGACAAAGAAGCGCACGTTCATATGCACAGTGGGGACATAGGGATTGCGCGGGTGGAATACCAGCGAGACGCCCATGGCCTGCCAACTGCGGCCTGCGGCTTCCGGGTGGGCGACGCTGGCAGAGGGCGGCAGCTTGGTGCCTTTGACGTGTGAGAAGCCTATCCCTGCGCGTTCAAATACATTCCCTTCCTCCAGCATGCAGGAAGTACCGCCGCCGCCTTCCGCTCGCTGCCAGCTATCGTGCAGGAAACGCTTGCCATCTACCAGCTCAACGGCTTCCACAATGCGGGTTTGCAGGCCTTGAAGATAATCGAAGATTGCATTTGGGTTCATGAAGCTCTCCAGGAGTAAGACAAATATATGATGAACAGATGATCTTAAAATGGATGGTCTGGGTTAAGGGCGCAGGATTTTACCGGTACGCAAATCCTGTATGGTAGAAGGTTTGCTCGCGCCGCCGGTTCTACCGGGTAGCACCCGGACACGAGAGCCGAACAGGCGATAGCATTCGCGCGTGGTTTTAGCGGGTACCCGTCCATTGTGGTTGGCGCTGGTGGAAACCAGCGCCATGCCCGCATTGCGGCATAGCCTGGATGCAAATGGATTGGCTGTCACCCGGACAGCCAGCGAGGTATGCTTACCTCTGAGCAAGGCAGGAGCGCGTGTCGAGGCAGGCACCAGCCAAGTATGGGGGCCGGGCCAGCGGGTGAACATGCGTTGTTTCTGCTCTGGCGTGACCGGTGCGATGAGTTTTGTTAATTGCGCAAAACGATGGGCGATCACGATCAGCCCTTTGCGCTGCGGGCGGCCTTTGATACGCAATAATCGTTTCAATGCATGGGGATTGGTCGGGTCGCAACCGAGCCCGAAGCAGGACTCGGTTGGATAGGCAATGACACCGCCGCTACGCAAAAAAGCCTGTAGTGCGCGGTCTTGCATAGTAATCGTAAATGTTTCTTGTCAGGATTTGACGGCGCGGTAGCCGATGTCGGTACGGAACTGCATACCGTCGAAATGGATACCTTCGGCGATCCGGTATGCTTGCGACTGTGCATACTTGACCGTTTCGCCCAGCGCCGCCACACATAATACGCGGCCGCCACTGGTGACGACCTTGCCATCTTTCATGGTGGTGCCGGCATGGAATACATGCGCATCTTCCAGTTCCTTGGGCAGGCCGGTGATTTCATCGCCGAGACGTGGAGTGTCGGGGTAGTTGGCGGATGCCAGCACCACGCCCAGCGCGCTACGGCGGTCCCAGTCAGCCTGGGCTTCATTCAGTGAGCCGTTGATAGCATGCTCTACCAGACCAACCAGGTCGCTCTTGAGGCGCAGCATGATGGGCTGTGTTTCCGGGTCGCCCATGCGGCAATTGAATTCCAGCGTCTTGACGCTGCCATCCTCGCCGATCATAAGGCCAGCATAGAGAAAGCCGGTATAGGGGATACCGTCTTTTGCCATGCCTGCCACGGTAGGGTCGATAATTTCGCGCATGACCTTGGCGTGGATGTCCGGCGTGACGACGGGAGCGGGGGAGTATGCGCCCATGCCGCCGGTGTTCGGGCCTTGGTCTCCATCCAGCAGACGCTTGTGGTCCTGGCTGGTGGCAAGCGGCAGGACATGCTTGCCATCGACCATGACAATGAAGCTGGCTTCCTCGCCGGTGAGGAATTCCTCGATCACCACGCGCGCGCCAGCAGCACCCAGTTTGTTGTCGGCAAGCATGGCGTCAATCGCCGCATGCGCTTCGTCTTCGTTCATGGCGACAACAACGCCCTTGCCAGCAGCCAGGCCATCGGCCTTGATTACAATGGGCGCACCTTGCTGCTTTATATAGTCATGCGCGGCATCGGCGTCGGTGAAGGTGGCGTAAGCTGCGGTCGGGATATTGTGGCGTATCATGAACGCTTTGGCGAAGTCCTTGGAGCTTTCCAGTTGCGCGGCAGCCTGGGTAGGGCCGAAAATCTTCAGGCCCGCGGCGCGGAACGCATCGACCACGCCTTGCGACAGTGGCGCTTCGGGACCGACGACGGTGAGGCCGATCTGCTCTTGCTGCGCAAACTCGACCAGTTCGGAGACCTTGGTGATGGGCACGTTGACCATATCGGGGTCAAGCGCGGTGCCTGCATTGCCTGGCGCCACAAATACGCGGCTGATCCGCTCGCTCTGCGCAAGCTTCCATGCCAGTGCGTGCTCACGTCCGCCGCCGCCGATTACCAAAATTTTCATCGTTATCCTTTAAATACAACTGGGCAGAGAAGCCCGTATTTTATACCGGAGGTAAATTTTTTATTCACGCTGCGGGTTAAAAATAGAACAGGTCCTTGATAGCAAGACGCGGCGACGCAGACAGTACATATGCGTACGGCAAGGAGCCGCAACGCCGCTAGCAAGGGGCTGTTCTATTTTTCAATGGCGGAAGTGGCGGATGTTGGTGAATACCATCACTAATCCGTGCTCATCCGCCGCCGCAATCACCTCATCATCGCGAATACTGCCACCCGGCTGGATCACGCAGCTGGCGCCAGCTGCTGCCAGCACATCCACGCCATCGCGGAACGGGAAGAAAGCATCGGAGGCGACGGCAGAGCCTTGCAGGGGCAACCCGGCACTCTGTGCCTTGATTGCAGCAATTTTGGTGCTGTCCACTCGACTCATTTGGCCTGCGCCCACGCCCAGGGTCATGCCGTTGCCGCAGAAGACGATGGCATTGGATTTGACGTATTTGGCCACGCGCCAAGCGAACAACAGGTCTTCCAGTTGTTCGGGCGTTGGCTGCTTCTTGGTGACGACCTTGATGTCGGCAACATTGATTTCATGGTTATCCGCGGTCTGGATCAGCACGCCGGAACTTACCCGTTTGGTGTCGTGCGAGTTGCGACCATGGCTCCAGGCGCTGTCGCCACCAGCAGGCAGGGCGATCTTGAGCATGCGCACATTGGTCTTGGCCTTGAAAATTTCCAGGGCTTCGTCGGTGTAGCCAGGGGCAATCAGGACTTCGACAAACTGTTTGGAAACGGCTTCGGCAGCGGTGCCATCCAGGGTTTGATTGAAAGCGATAATGCCGCCGAATGCAGAGGTTGGGTCAGTCTGAAAGGCTTTTTGGTAGGCTTCCAGCGGGTTTTCTCCTGTGGCCACGCCGCAAGGATTGGCATGCTTGACGATAACGCAGGCAGTGCCGTCAAAACTCTTGACACATTCCCATGCTGCGTCGGCATCGGCGATGTTGTTGTACGACAGCTCCTTGCCTTGTAATTGTTGGGCAGTTACCAGCGAGCCTGGCGCAGGATAGAGGTCACGGTAGAATGCAGCGGTCTGGTGCGGGTTTTCGCCATAGCGCAGATCTTGCACCTTGACCAGGCGACCATTGAGCTGACCTGGAAATTCGTTGCGGGTGCCATCGGCATTGAAGGAAGACAGGTAATCGCTGATTGCGCCGTCATAGTTGCTGACGCGATTGAATGCTGCCACGGACAGGGCGAAACGAGTCGCTCTGCTGGTGGCGCCGTTGGTGCTGCGCATTTCGGCCAGGACTTCTTCATATTGCGAAGCATCGGTGAGCACAGCGACGTCCTGCCAGTTCTTGGCGGCGGAGCGCACCATGGCCGGGCCGCCGATGTCGATGTTCTCAATGGCGTCTTCCAGCGTGGCGTCAGGACGTGCCACAGTCGCCTCGAAGGGATAGAGATTGACTACGATCATGTCGATATTCGGAATGCCCGCAGTTTGCATCGCAGCCACATGCTCGGACAGGTCGCGACGGCCCAGCAGACCACCATGCACCTTGGGATGCAGGGTCTTGACCCGGCCATCCAGCATTTCCGGGAATCCGGTGTAGTCGCTGACTTCAATCACGGCAATGCCGTTGTCGCGGAACAGCTTGGCCGTGCCGCCGGTGGAAAGAATTTCTACACCGAAACCAGCCAGTGCCTGGGCAAATTCAAGAATACCGGTTTTATCGGAAACACTGATAAGCGCTCGTTTGATCACAGCCATAATGAAAACTCTGAAGAGAAGGGGTTATTGGAGGTTGTGCTGCTGCAGTTTCTTGCGCAGGGTGTTGCGGTTGAGACCGAGAATTTCAGCAGCTTTGCTCTGGTTGCCGCCAGCACGGTTCAGTACATATTCAAGCAAGGGTTTTTCCACACATTGCAGCACCATGTCGTACACGGCATGGGGTGGCTGTCCGTCGAGATCCTTGAAATATTCGTCCAAGGCCGCGCGCACGCAGCTGGTGAGATCCTGTTGGCTACTCATTATGCAGCCAGGACCTCGTTGTTACTTTCGGCGGTGTCTGGTTCGTATTGCAGGCGTTCGTTACGCTGCTTGAGCTCGCCGAAGAAATCGTTGATGGATTGCAGTTGCTCTTCCACGGTCTGCAGCTGGTTCATGTGGTGGCGGAAGTTGGCGGAACCAACCAGCCCCTTGGTGTACCAGGAAATGTGTTTGCGCGCGACGCGCATGCCGGTGAGTTCGCCGTAGAAATTGTATAGGTCGTGGATATGCTCCAGCATGACCTGGTGAATTTCCTCCACGGCAGGCGCAGGCAGGTGCTCGCCAGTTTGCAGGAAATGCTCGGTCTCACGGAATATCCAAGGGCGGCCTTGGGCGGCGCGGCCGATCATCACGGCATCGGCCTTGGTGTAATCAAGCACGAACCTGGCTTTTTCCGGCGTGGTAATGTCGCCATTGGCAATTAATGGAATGTTGATCGCCTGTTTGACAGCGGCAATCGTGTCATATTCTGCATCGCCCATATACAGGCAGGCCCGGGTGCGGCCATGCATGGCCAACGCCTGCACGCCAATATCTTCCGCCATTCTGGCGACAGCGACAGCATTGCGGTTGTTCTTGTCCCATCCGGTGCGGATTTTCAGGGTGACCGGCACATCCACGGCATTGACCACGGCCTTGAGGATTTGCGATACCAGAGGTTCGTCCTTGAGTAGCGCGGAACCAGCCATGACATTGCAGATTTTCTTCGCGGGGCACCCCATGTTGATATCGATGATCTGGGCGCCATTGTCTACGTTGTGCTTGGCGGCTTCCGCCATCATCTTGGGGTCGGCGCCTGCGATCTGTACCGAGATCGGGTCGACCTCGCCTTCATGGTTGGCGCGGCGCAAGGTCTTGGCGCTGCCATAGAGCAGGGAGTTGGACGTCACCATTTCGCTCACTGCAAGGCCCGCGCCCATACGCTTGCACAGTACACGGAAAGGACGGTCGGTTACGCCCGCCATCGGGGCGACTACCAGATTGTTCTTCAGCTTGTAAGGACCGATCTGCACCTGACTATAACCGTATCAATGACATGGGAAAGCTGCCTATTTTATATGCAAATGGAGAGAGAACAAAGTAGATATTGATGGCCCGTGCCGGACAGGGACTGGGAGGGGCGGCAGATAGCTTGATTTTGCCTTGGCTACCCGGCCTTTGGGCTGGGTAGCATGGCTTAGGGATGACGATGTTACGAGAGAGGTTTACAACTTGAAAACAGATACCGTCTTGAGCAATCTTTGCGCCTGTTCTTCCAGTGCATGTGCCGCCGCCATGGCTTCTTCCACCAGCGCGGCATTTTGCTGGGTGGTTTCATCCATGGAGGTGATGGCCAGATTGATCTGTTGGATGCCGCTGCTCTGTTCCTCGGAAGCATGGGCAATCTCTGTCATGATGTCGGAAACCTGTTGCACAGTGTCGACCACTTCCTGCATGGCCTTTCCTGCGTCGGTGACTTGAGTGGAGCCCTTACCGATCATGCTCACTGAGCCGTCGATCAATTGCTTGATTTCCTTGGCGGCATTGGCGCTGCGTTGCGCCAGAGTGCGGACTTCCTGGGCAACGACGGCAAAACCACGGCCTTGTTCGCCAGCGCGCGCGGCCTCCACTGCGGCATTCAGGGCCAGGATGTTGGTCTGGAAGGCAATACCTTCGATCACAGTGGTAATCTCCGACATCTTGCGGGATTCCTCGCTGATCTGCTGCATGGTGCCTACAGCATCACTCACCTTGCCGCTTGCGCGCCCTGCGGTGCTGGAGGCTGAAATGGCAAGCTGGTTGGCCGAACGGACGTTGTCCGTGTTTTGGCCCACAGTGGAGGTAAGTTCTTCCACGCTGGCAGCGGTTTCTTCCAGCGAGGCCGCCTGGTTTTCCGTCCGGCTGGACAAATCGCTGTTGCCGAGAGCAATCTCGGAAGCTGCGCTGGAGACATTCTCGCTGCCGGTGCGAATGTCGCCGACAAGGTTGCGTAATTTTTCCTGCATGGTTTTCATGGCATGAAGCATGCTGAAATTGTCGCCCGGCGAAAGCTGGACGGTAGTATTCAGGTTGCCGTCCGCAATTTGGCGGGCCAGGTCTGAGGCGGCTGCTGGTTCACCGCCGATGGGACGGATGACCAGGCGATCCAGCAGATAGGCCAAGGCCAGGGAGACGATGAGTACACTCACCAGGCCGATGACAATGGCAGTGTTGCGCAGGCTGCGCACTCCTTTCAATACCTCGCTTTCAGGCACGGAAATCGCAAAGGACCAGGGCGTCTTGCTATAGGCGATATGAATAGGCTGGAATATGCGCATAAGGACGGTATCCAGCGCGTGGTCGTATACCGTATCGTTCAGGCTTTGTCCGTCAGTGATGGATTTCCTGATGTTATTCCATACGGTATCCTTGGGAACTGGTTTTCCAATATTGGCCGCATCACGGTCGCCCACGTAAGTGGCCTGGTTGGAGAGTAGGCTGGCGAATCCGTTGCCATAAGGCTTGATCTGGCTGACTTTCTGCTGGAATTCCGACAGCAATATGTCGATGCCGACGGCGCCCACGACCTTGCCTTGGTGAAAGACGGGCACCACCATGCTGGTGATCAGTTCTTGCCGGTTGCCGACATCATAGGGATAAGGTTCGAGTAAGGTTTCTTGGCCGCTTTTATGCGCCAACTGGTAGTAGTCGCCCGCGCCCGGCTTGTCGTAGTCGGTTAGTGCCGTAACCTCGGCTGTCCCGCTGCTGCGGTGCCAATAGGGCACATAGCGCCCGGTCGCATCGGTACCGGGCTGGTTCACGAATACATTGTCGCGACCATCGAAGGCGTTGGGTTCCCAGATGGTCCATACCGCGATGAACGACGGATTGCCTTCCAGCACCCGTTTCAACATGCTGTCGCCCAGCTTGCGGTTGGCAAGCCCTGCATTGTGCAAGCCCTCCAGAGAGTGCGCCAGCGTGCGCGCAGTGTCGAAAGCGACTTCAAACTCTGCCTTGACTGCCCCGGCGTATTGCATGGAGAGTGTGTCGGAGTATTGCAGCGCGGATTCTTTTTGCAGGCTGGCGGCCTTGTAGGAGAGGATGGAAATGGTAAGGCCGAAGCCGCCAACAATCATTGCTGTGACGACCAGGAGTACCTGGGTTCTTAACTTGAGGGAATGAAACGCGGTCATGGTATCCAGTTCGGCTAATAGTTATTGTTGAAGAGAAAAACTTCCGAGGCAGTATGCCAGGGATGGCTATGCAAGAGAACGGCAATAATTTGCTTGCTGAATAGCAATAACTGGCAATACTTGAAATCCTCGCGCTGGGCCTGGCGTATCAAGGGGCGGTTTCGGCTTCCAGCCGGGTTAACCAGGCAAAGGCATGCGCATCGCTGGCGCCGCACATTTCAATATTGGGTTGCAGCGAGGCGCAGACGGCGGGCCGTGCCGGATGGCCGAAGATCATGCAGCGGTTTTGTTGATCAAGCTGAACGCAGCGCTCGCCTGCTTTTTTGCCATTGGGCATGCCGGGAATGGCGGTGGAGATGGAAGGCGCGATACAGCATGCGCCACAACCTGGGCGGCATTCCATGATTATGCGAGTGCTTGCCATGGATGGCCTGCTCTGTCCAGTGCAGAACAGATATGCTGCATGGCCGCCTGCACATCCATAGCCTGGCCTTTGACACCGAGCTCTATGGTACGGCGGGTATCCAGACGCGGCAGGCTGAACAGCTTGAGAGTGGGGAATTGCCGCGTGATTTCCTCCATCAAGTCCAGCAACTGGCTTTCCCCAGTATCGAATACCAGGATGGATGACTCAGAAGTGGTGTGCTGGTGGAACAGGTGGGAGTAATGGGTATCCAGTATCCATTCCGTCATTGGCCAGGACATTTCCGGGAAACCGGGCATGAAGTAATGATGACCGAGCGAAAATCCTGGCACGCGGTTCACCGGGTTGGGAATCAGTGCGGCTCCCTGGGGGAAATCGGCCATGAGGACGCGCTTGGGATAAGCGGCCTCGCCGAAACGTTCTTCAATTTCCGTCACTGCGCCTGCATGGCGGGCGATGGGCAAGCCAGCCGCTTCCGCGGCAGCCTGTCGTGTCTGGTCGTCTGGCGTGGCACCGATACCGCCGAAGCTGAAGACGATATCCTGGCTGGTCATGGTGCGGCGTAGGGTGGCGGCAATCTGGGTACGGTCGTCACCGAGGTATTCCGCCCATGACAGACTCAGGCCACGTGTGGTCAGTAGAGAGATGATTTTGTTTAGATGCGCGTCCTGGCGCTTGCCGGAGAGAATCTCATCGCCAATGATGATGGCGCCGAAACGTGGCAGTGTATTGTTGGTCATGGGTGGTATGGTGATAGAGGCTGGCAGGTATTTTGCAGCAAATAACTCATGTTTTGCAGGGTAGTGTCGATGAAAAGGCTAAAATAGCCCTGAGTATTATCAATAGACCTTCACCATGAGCAACTCCAAAAACAACCCGGATGACGAAATCCTATGCTTTTGCAGCGGCGTCAAGCGCGGCAAGATTCGCGAACTGTACCGGCAGGGTTTCGACCTTCAGGGCATTGCCGATATGACTGGAGCAATGACTGGCTGCGGCGGCTGCGAGTGGGAAATTGAGTATTTTCTCAAAGAGCTGGAACAGCAAGGAAAGTAGCTTGCTTTCATCATAATTTAGTGAGCCGCTTCCCAGTTCGCGCCCACACCTACCTCTGCCAGTAATGGCACATCCAGTTTGGTAACCCCTTGCATGAGCTGTGGCAGGGTTTGCTTGACCATTTCCAGTTCCATATCCGGTACCTCCAGTACCAGTTCATCATGCACTTGCATGATGATCTTGCTGTGGAGCTGCTGTTCGTTTAACCAACGATCTACGGCAATCATGGCGAGCTTGATCAGGTCGGCAGCCGTGCCCTGCATGGGAGCATTGATAGCCGCGCGCTCCGCGCCCGCGCGGCGCATGCCGTTGGGGCTGTTGATCTCTGGTACCCACAACCTGCGGCCAAAGAAGGTTTCGACGTAGCCTTGCTCTTTTGCCACCATGCGCGTGTTCTGCATATATTCGCGCACGCCGGGATAGCGTGTGAAATAGCGGTCTATATAGTTCTGCGCCGCGCTGCGCTCGATATTCAGATTCTGCGCGAGGCCGAAGGCGCTCATGCCGTAGATCAGGCCGAAGTTGATTACCTTGGCGTAGCGGCGCTGTTCGCTGCTGACTTCGTCGCGTTGCACGCCAAAAATCTCGGCAGCGGTGGCGCGGTGGATGTCCTCTCCGCGGGCGAATGCGGAAAGCAAGCCTTCATCCTGTGACAGATGCGCCATAATGCGCAGTTCGATCTGCGAGTAATCGGCGGAAATGATCTGCGACCCTTTCGGCGCGATAAATGCTTCGCGGATGCGGCGGCCTTCCGCGGTGCGCACAGGGATGTTCTGCAAATTGGGGTCGGAGCTGGCCAGGCGCCCTGTGATCGCCACGGCCTGGCTGTAGCTGGTGTGCACGCGGCCTGTGATTGGGTTGATCATGCGCGGCAGCTTGTCGGTGTAGGTGGATTTCAGCTTGGCGAGGCCGCGGTATTCCAGCAGTACTTTTGGCAGCGGGTAATCCAGCGCCAGCTCCTGCAGCACGTCTTCATCGGTGGAAGGCGCGCCGCTCGGGGTTTTCTTCAATGGCTTGATACCGAGTTTGCCGAATAGGATTTCCTGCAATTGTTTGGGCGAGCCGAGGTTGAAAGGCTGGCCTGCGATGTCGTAAGCCTGTTGTTCCAGTCCCAGCAGCTTTTGTCCCAGCTCATTGCTTTGTGCCTGCAACATGGTCTGGTCGATCAGCACGCCATTGCGTTCTATGGTGTAGAGGATGTCGAGCAAGGGCATTTCAATATTGCGATAAATAAACTCCAGCTTGTCGTCTGCTTCGATTTGTGGATAAAGCGCCTGGTGCAGTTGCAGGGTGATGTCCGCGTCCTCGGCGGCATAATCAGACGCAGTTTCGATATTGACCTGGCTGAACGGCACCTGCTTGGCGCCTTTGCCGGCGATTTCCTCATAGGTCACGGTCTTGATGCCGAGATGACGCATGGCGAGGTCGTCCATGCCATGTGTGCGGTGGCTTTCCAGCACATAGGACTGCAGCAGCGTATCGTGAGCGATGCCGTTCAGCACGATGCTGTGGTTGGCGAGCACATGTTTGTCATACTTGAGGTTCTGGCCTAGTTTGGAGGTGGAAGCGTCTTCCAGGATAGGCTTGATCTGCTGCAGGACGTTTGCAAAATCCAGTTGTTGGGGAGCGCCGGCGTAATTATGTGCCAGCGGAATGTAGGCCGCCTTGCCCGGCGTAATAGAGAACGACATGCCGACCAGTTTGGCTTGCATGGCATCCAGGCTGGTGGTTTCGGTGTCGAAAGTGATTAAAGGCGCTGACTTGAGCAGCAGCAGCCATTTGTCCAGGCTGGCCTGATCGAGGATAGTCTCGTAATTGCGGCCAGCGTTCTGGGCAACGCCGAACATGTCAGCCGTTGCAGGCGGCGAGGCAGGTCTGGTGGGGGGGGTTCCGCCGGCATCCAGTTCGCGTCGCCAGGTCTTGAATTCGAAGCGCTCATAAAGTTCGGCCAGTTTGGCATTGTCGGCAGGTTGGCTGACCAGCTCGGTCACGGCCTGGGGCAAATCGAGATTGCAGCGGATGGTGATCAGTTCGCGTGCCCTGGGCAGCCAGTCCAGCGCCTTGCGCAGGTTGTCGCCGACCACGCCGGTGATCTGGTCGGCATGGTGGATGATATTATCCAGCGAGCCATGCTGAGTCAGCCATTTCACGGCAGTTTTCGGCCCGACCTTCTCCACGCCCGGTACATTGTCCACACTGTCGCCGATCAGGGTGAGGTAGTCGATGATCCGGTTGGGCGGAATGCCGAACTTGGCTTCCACGCCTGCTTCATCCAGCACTTCGTTGGTCATGGTGTTGACCAGCTTGATATGCGGCGTGACGAGCTGGGCCATGTCCTTGTCGCCAGTCGAGATCACGACCTGCATCCCTTCGGATTCAGCTTGTCTTGCCAGGCAGCCGATCACATCATCGGCTTCTACGCCATCCACCATCAGCAGGGGCCAGCCCATGGCCTTGATTGCCTCATGCAGGGGCTCAATTTGCCGGGAAAGGTCATCCGGCATGGATGGGCGGTTGGCTTTGTATTCGGGATAAATATCGTCGCGGAAGGTTTTCCCCTTTGCATCGAAGATGCAAGCGCTATAATCAGCCGGGTAATCCTTATGCAGGCGGCGCAGCATATTCAGCACGCCATACATCGCGCCCGTGGGCTCGCTCGCCTTGTTGCGCAGGTCGGGCAGGGCATGAAAGGCGCGATAGAGGTAGGACGAGCCGTCTACTAATAACAATGTTTTCATCTTGAATTGAGTGTGAACTTTATGTCAGCTGCGAAAAAACTTCCCAAGATACTGGACCCAGAACTCCCCAACAAGAAGTACTCGGCGCGTGAATCGTGGCGTGCTTTCGAGATTATGGCAGAATTCGTCGAAGCGACCGAGCGCATGAAGGAAATCACGCCCGCGGTATCCATCTTCGGCAGTGCGCGCACTCCGCCCGACCATCACTATTACAAACTGACGGAAGAAATTGCGCGGTTATTGTCCGACGCTGGCTTCAGTGTCATTTCCGGTGGCGGCCCCGGTATCATGGAAGCGGCGAATAAAGGCGCATATAAGGGAAAATCGCCCAGTATCGGCCTCAATATCGAATTACCGCATGAGCAGAAAGGCAATCCCTACCAGGACATCAGCCAGAACTTCCAGCATTTCTTCATGCGCAAGGTGATGTTCGTCAAATACGCTTCGGCCTATGTGGTCATGCCGGGTGGTTTCGGAACGCTGGATGAGCTGATGGAAGCGCTTACGCTCATCCAGACCGCCAAGACGCGCCGGATTCCCATTATATTGGTGCACGAGCCTTTCTGGCGTGGCATGCTGAGCTGGATACGAGAGACCTTGGTGGGCGAGGGCATGATCTCGCCGGAGGATATGGATTTGCTGCAGGTGATCGATAGGCCGCACGAGATTGTTGAAGCCATTTTCCGTCATTATGAAACCCGTGGTTTCGAGCCATCTGCCGCAGAACAGCAGATCATGCAGTTCTATCTGTAAAACGGTTGCCGAAGAGCGCTGTTTTTCAGGCGCTGACCTGTTGTGAATAAACAACAGTGCTCTTTTGGGCAATCAGGCGATTTGGTAGAATCAAGCAATTCATCTGGACTGGGGTTGTCATGCGTATTGAAAGAATGTTGCTGGTATTGGCGCTGTTGCTACCGCTGATGGCCTCTGCTGCGGAAATTCCCGAAAACCTGGAACCGCTGCCCGAGCCGCCTCCGCCGCCTGCGGGTATGGAAGGGGATGAGTTGGAGCCTGAGGTGACTATCGTCAAGAAAGGCGAGGAAACGGTGGAGGAATACCGTATCAATGGCGAGCTTTACATGATGAAGGTCACCCCAAAGACGGGCGTGCCTTATTACCTGGTCAAGGATGATGAGAATGCCGGATGGTCGCGTAACGACGGGGTTGCCCAGCCGATCAGCATTCCAAAGTGGGTGTTGTTCCGCTTCTAGTTTTCTGATTTTGATACTTGGGGAGATGCCTGCATTCTCCCCATTTCCCATTCTGCCTTTCCAAAAGTTCTCTTATGTCCGTATTCACCACCGTTTCCACAGAGCAGATGCAGCAATGGCTCAAGAGCTATCCTCTTGGTGAGCTACTGGACTTGCAGGGGATTGCGTCAGGCATTACCAATACCAATTATTTTGTCACCACCACCACTGGCCGTTATGTGCTGACCCTGTTTGAAGAGCATAGCGCCGAAGAGCTACCGAACTTTCTCGATCTCATGACGCATCTGGCCGAGCGGGGCATTCCTTGCCCGCATCCGGTCAGGAACAATAACGGTCATTCGCTGGGCGAGCTCAATGGCAAGCCGGCGGCGCTGGTGAGCTGCCTGGCGGGAAAATCGCTGGAGCATCCTTTGCCGCAGCATTGCGCCGAGATCGGCAATGTGCTGGCACGCATGCATGTGGCTGGTGCATCGTTTCAGGGCAGGATGAGCAATTTGCGCTGCCGGAATTGGCGCATTGCCACGGCTGCCAAAGTATCGCCCTTGCTGGATGATGAAAACCGCCAGATGCTGGATGCGCAACTGGCGTTCGAGCGGACATTCGATACCAGCGCATTGCCGCAAGGCATCATCCACGCCGACCTGTTCCGCGACAATGTGCTCATGGACGGCGACAAGGTGGGCGGTCTGATCGATTTCTACTATGCCTGTCATGATGTGTTGCTGTATGACATCGCCATTACGGTCAACGACTGGTGCGTCAATGCGGATGGCAGCCTCGATGCTGAGCGTGTGCAGTCCCTGCTCAATGCTTACCATGCAGTGCGCCCGTTGACAGAGGAAGAGCAGCATGCCTGGCTAGGCATGCTGCGCGTCGCCGCCATGCGCTTCTGGCTGTCGCGCCTCAACGACCTGCATTTTCCGCAGGAAGGGGAGCTGACCCATGCCAAGGATCCTGTCTATTTCGAGCGCATCCTGCGCCAAGGGATTGCAGCGCGCGAGCAAATACTGGCGAACTGGGTCAATTAAGCCGGTACGGTATACGGTACGATCACCAAATCAAATATCAAGGTGCTGGTAAGGATAATAGCCAGCGATGCTAAGGAATAACATGCAAGCCAAACCAACTATTTTCGGACAGGTAAATGCCTGGGTGCGCGACATACTCGCCCTGTTCCGCCAAAAACCTGGCAAGTGGATGCTGCTGGGCCTGGCGCATGTCTTTTTCTTCGCCATGCTGCCGGGGCTGCTTGGTGTGCAGTTTTTCTCTTTTCTCCTGCTGCCTGCTTTTCTGGCATTGGCGGTTGGTTTTTACCGCGATGCGGATATTGGCCGCGATAGCGACCTGGGCGACCTGCTCAATGAAATCAAGCCCAGTTTCAGAAAGTTGCTGGCGCTCGGGGCTGTGTGCATCGTGTATGTGCTGTTGATCAATCTGCTGACGGCGGACGATGTCATGAAGCTGGATCAACTGGCCCGCGGCAATGAACAGAACCCGGAGCAGGTATTGGAGCAATCCATGCCCATCCTGGCCAAGCTTATGGTATTGCTGACGCCGTTGGTGCTGGTGATCTGGTTCGCGCCTGCGTTAGTGGCGTTCCAGCACTACACTGTCGTGCATGCCATCAAGTCCAGTCTGGCGGCCTTCATCCAATATCTACTGCCATTGCTGCTAACCTGGTTTGCCGTGACCATGCTCATCATGCTGAGCATGGTATTGGCAGGCGTGCTGGTGGGCGTGCTTTCGGCGGCATCGAAAGCGGCAGGCGGGTTGATCACCCTGGTGCTGGTGTTCGCCTGCATGCTGTTCGCCAGCGCGCTCATGCTGGCATTCCAGTATGTCAGCAACCGCGATATCTTCAAGATGCCGCGACCGGACAAGGTCGAGCTGCTATAAGGTCTCCAGCTTGGCGTATTCCAGCGCCAGCCACTTCAAGCCTTCCTTGCCGAAATTGACCTGCACCCGCAGGTCGTTGGCATTGCCTTCATAATTTACCACCACGCCCTGGCCGAACTTGCTGTGGGCCACTGCCTGGCCGATTTTCCAGGGCAGGTTGGCCTGCGGTTTGGGCACGGCAGGTGCTGCGGCGGGTTGCTGGTAGCTTTGCGGCTTGTTGGAAACGCTGTTGAGGCGCTTGATGAGCTCTTCCGGAATTTCATCGAGAAAGCGCGACGGAATGCCGTAGCGCAGCTGGCCGTGCAGCATGCGGCTCTGCGCGAAGCTGAGATAGAGCCGCTGCCGGGCGCGCGTCACGGCGACATACATCAAGCGGCGCTCTTCTTCCAGCCCGTTGGCCTCGAAGCTGCTCTGGTCATGCGGGAACAAGCCTTCCTCTAATCCGCTGATGAAGACGGTATTGAATTCCAGCCCCTTGGAGGCATGCACGGTCATGAGCTGCAAGGCCTCGCGCCCTGCATCGGCCTGATGCTCGCCGGACTCCAGGCTAGCATGCGCGAGGAACTGTGCCAGTATCGACATGGCGACTTCGCCATTCTCATCGACCTGCATGCCGATTTCCTGATTATTGAAGGCGATTGCTGCGTTGACCAGCTCATCCAGGTTGGCGATGCGGTCCTCGCCCTCCTTGTCCATGACATAGTGGTCGCGCAAACCGGAAAGGCGGGTGGCCAGCTCGACCTGCTCCGGCAGGGTCAGGCCGATGGATTCTTCCTGCATCTGCTTGATCAGCGCGACAAAACCATCCAGGCCGCGTCCCGGCTTGCCTGCGCCCACCTTGTTGCAGGCGGCCTGCCACAGGCTGCAATCCTGCTGCCGCGCCAGCTCCTGCAACTGCTCCAGGCTGCGCGCGCCTATGCCGCGCGTGGGAAAGTTGATGACGCGTAGCAAGGCGGTATCGTCGTCGCCGCTGGCGATCAGGCGTAAGTAGGCCAGCGCATGTTTGACCTCGGCTCGCTCGAAGAAGCGCAAGCCGCCGTAGACGCGGTAAGGCAGTCCGGCGGAGAACAGCTCGTGCTCCAGAATGCGCGACTGGGCGTTGGAGCGGTAGAGCAGGGCGATGTTGCTGAGCTCGGTGCCTTCCTTGTGCAAGGCCTTGATTTCATCGACGATGAAAGCCGCCTCGTCCTTGTCGTTGTAGCCTTCATACACGCGGATGGGCTCGCCCTTGCCTGCAGAGGTCCAGAGGTTCTTGCCCAGACGGTTGCGGTTGTGCGTGATGATGGCGTTGGCGGCATCAAGGATGTTGCTGTGCGAGCGGTAGTTCTGCTCCAGCTTGACGATGTTCTCGACATTGAAATCATGCTCGAAGTCGCGCATATTTCCCACGCGCGCGCCGCGGAACGCATAGATGGACTGGTCGTCATCGCCCACGGCGAAGATGCAGTTGTCCGACCCGGCTAGTAGTTTCAGCCACAAATATTGCAGGCGGTTGGTATCCTGGAACTCATCTACCAGGATGTACTTGAAGCGGTGCTGGTAATGCTCACGGATGTTGGCATTGTGGCTCAGCAACTCATAACAGCGCAGCAGCAGTTCGGCAAAATCGACCACACCCTCGCGCTGGCATTGCTTGTCGTATTCCTCAAAAATCTCGCGCATGCGCTGCGCGTGGCTGTCGTAGGCTTCCACCGCATAGGCGCGCAGCCCTTCCTCCTTGCAGCTGTTGATGTAACCCATCACCTGCTTCGGAGGGAATTTCTCGTCGTCCACGTTCATCACTTTCATGACGCGCTTGATCGCGGACAACTGGTCCGCGGTATCGAGGATCTGGAACGTGGCAGGCAGATCAACTTCGCGATGGTGGGCGCGCAGCAGGCGGTTGCATAGTCCGTGGAAGGTGCCCGCCCACATGCCCCGGACGTTGATCGGCAACATGGCACTGAGCCGGGTCAGCATTTCCTTGGCCGCCTTATTGGTGAAGGTGACGGAAAGAATGCCGTGCGGCGACGCTTGCTGGGTTTGGATCAACCAGGCGATGCGTGTTGTCAAGACGCGGGTTTTGCCGCTGCCTGCGCCAGCCAGGATCAGTGCGGATTGATGGGGCAGGGTAACGGCTTCGAGCTGCTTGTCGTTGAGGCCGTCAAGCAGCGAGGTGGGGGTGGAATTCATCATAAGCTGCATTATCGCAGGTGCATAGGACTAAGAGAACCGCCGGGATGAGACAAATCAATGTATGACTAATAGATAAATTGTAAACAGATGTAAAAAAGATATTTGGGATGAACTATCCGGGGCGCGCCTAGTCATATTTTGCAGACGACGCACTCGTCTCCCGCTTTCCTCCCTGAGCGGGGAGCCTTATCCCAATGAGGCTTAAATGCTTGCCCCGATTTTACTCCCCTTTAATCGGGGTTTTTTTTGCCTGTCGCTTTTGTAAGCCTGTTTTTTTCTGTTGCATAGCCACATAAGCCATAGTAACGAATTGGTGAGAAATCCATGCAGTCTGCAAAACAAAACCCCCGCATTTTTGCAAATGCAGGGGTTTCTTGCGATACCTGCCCCAGCTAGGCTGAGGAGCAGATGATGCAGCGTTGGCTTAGAAGCCCATGCCGCCCATACCGCCGTCAGGCATTGCAGGAGCAGCTTCTTCCTTCGGCAGTTCTGCTACCAGTGCATCGGTAGTCAGGATCAGGGAAGCCACGGAAGCTGCGTTTTGCAGTGCGGAACGGGTCACCTTGGCAGGATCCAGAACACCCAGTTCCACCAGGTCGCCGTAAGTGCCGTTGGCAGCGTTGTAACCGAAGTTGCCTTGGCCTTCCAGCACCTTGGCAACCACAACGGATGGCTCGTCGCCAGCGTTGGCCACGATCTGGCGCAGAGGCTCTTCGATCGCGCGCAGCACGATCTTGATACCAGCGTCCTGATCGGCGTTGTCGCCCTTCAGTTCCTTGATGGAAGCGCGGGCGCGCAGCAATGCAACACCGCCGCCAGCCACGATGCCTTCTTCAACAGCGGCGCGGGTAGCGTGCAATGCATCTTCAACGCGAGCCTTCTTTTCCTTCATTTCGGTTTCGGTCGCAGCACCGACCTTGATCACGGCAACGCCGCCAGCCAGCTTGGCCACGCGCTCTTGCAGCTTTTCACGGTCGTAGTCGCTGGAGGCTTCCTCGACTTGCTTCTTGATCTGGTCGATACGTACCTTGATGTTGTTCTCGGAACCAGCGCCGTCGATGATGGTGGTGTTTTCCTTGCCTACTTCGATGCGCTTGGCTTGGCCCAGGCTTTCCAGGGTTACCTTTTCCAGGTTCAGGCCAACTTCTTCGGCAATCACGGTGCCGCCGGTCAGGATGGCGATATCTTCCAGCATGGCCTTGCGGCGGTCGCCGAAGCCAGGGGCCTTCACAGCCACGGTCTTCAGGATGCCGCGGATGTTGTTCACTACCAGGGTTGCCAGTGCTTCGCCTTCAACATCTTCTGCAATGATCAGCAGAGGGCGGCCAGCCTTGGCCACTTGCTCCAGGGTTGGCAGCAGGTCGCGGATGTTGCTGATCTTCTTGTCGTAGAGCAGCACGAATGGGTTTTCCAGCAGGGCAATTTGGCGCTCTGGATTGTTGATGAAATATGGGGACAGGTAGCCGCGGTCGAATTGCATGCCTTCAACCACGTCCAGCTCGTTTTCCAGGCCGGAACCGTCTTCAACGGTGATTACGCCTTCCTTGCCAACCTTGTCCATCGCGTCAGCAATGATCTGGCCGATGTCGGCGTCGGAGTTGGCGGAAATGGAACCTACCTGAGCGATTTCCTTGCTGGTGGTTGTAGGCTTGGAGATTGCCTTGATCTCGTTGACGATCTCGGCAACAGCCTTGTCGATACCGCGCTTGAGGTCGGTCGGGTTGAAGCCGGCAGCTACGTACTTGAAGCCTTCGCGCACGATGGCTTGTGCCAGCACGGTAGCGGTGGTGGTGCCGTCGCCGGCGTTGTCATTGGTCTTGGAAGCGACTTCCTTCACCAGTTGAGCGCCCATGTTTTCCAGCTTGTCGCTCAGCTCGATTTCCTTGGCAACGGAAACGCCGTCCTTGGTCACGGTCGGGGAGCCGAAGGAACGCTCCAGCACCACGTTGCGGCCCTTGGGGCCCAGGGTTACCTTGACAGCGTTAGCCAGCACGTTAACGCCGTTGACGATCTTGGCACGTGCCTCATCGCCGAAAATCACTTGTTTTGCAGCCATTGTATATCTCCTAATTGAAACTTAGTTTGGACGCGAGGGGTTGCCGCTTAGGCTTCTACCACGCCCAGGATGTCGTCTTCGCGCAGCACCAGCACTTCGTCGCCGTCTACCTTGACGGCTTGGCCTGCATACTTGCCGAACAGCACGCGGTCGCCAACCTTGACGTCCAGGGCGATTGCCTTGCCGTTGTCATCCCTCTTGCCTGGGCCGACAGCAATCACTTCACCCTGGTCTGGCTTTTCAGCAGCAGAATCAGGGATCACGATGCCGGATGCGGTCTTGCGCTCTTCTTCCAGGCGTTTCACGATAACGCGGTCTTGCAATGGGCGGATTGCCATGAGTTTCTCTCCTAAAATCTCAAAATGAACATTGATTTGAAACAAGTTCTGTTGCTAGGGTGATTTAGCACTCAACCCTATCGAGTGCTAATAATAGGGACGGCTTGATCGTTTTTCAAGGGGAGAGGTTTAAAATTTTTTGTCGTTTGTAACTCAACTCCAGATTTTTGCAAGTTAAGTCCAGAGTTTGGCAACTTAGCTCCAGATTTGTTTAATTTGCTGTCACGCTAAACGCTATTGATTAATTAATAATCAATAGTATAAGTACTTTTTTTGCTTTCAAAATGCTTTCAAATTGATATAAATCAAATGGTTACGTGTATATTTATGTTGAAAATTGTTTAGTAGTATGTAGAATAAAATTTAATCAAAATGATTTATTTGCAGCATGAGCCCTTTTGCACACTATTTATATAATCTAAGACTGGATCGAGGTGTTCGCCAAGGAGAGTTGGCGGAAATGCTTGGTTATGAGCAAGCGTATGTCTCGGCTTTGGAGATAGGAAGGAAAGGGCCTCCCACTTCTGAGTTTGTGGGGAAGCTTATTAGGGTGTTTGCACTGTCGGCCAAAGAGCAGGAAGAACTGTATTTGGCTGTGTCATCTTCTGAACGGAAGCTTGTTATCAGCCATGATGCACATCAGGATGTATATAAGACCCTCAGTGAGCTAAAAAAATATCTAGAAAGAATGCGTCCCGATCAGCTGCGGATCATTCGGGATGTAGCCAGGATTACCGAAGAGCTGCCAGAAGCTCTGGTAGAGGAAATACCAAGAAAAATCAAACGACGTTCAAAAACGGAGGCCACAATGTAAAACGGGACAAACCTTTCAGCTTGCCCCGCAAGTGAGTAATTGAAGATACTCACGTCTCGAAAACTCAGTATCTTCATTCTGCGCACTCGCGTCAAGCTACTCCAACAAGACTACTCCAGAAATTTATGGGTTTAACAACCCTTAGTGGTATTTGTTACGCCCAAAATCTGGATAACTCAACTTGATTTCTGGTCAAGGCAGACTTGCTATTGCCTGGGATCAAGTCGAATGAGAGGGAAAATGAGATCACTGCACGAGAGTTTGGGTTGTAAACAGCAGGCTGAGATGGGGCCTGTGCGGCGTTTAACAAATACAACACCCCACCGGACGGTCGGGGGAATGTTTTTTCCTAGCATTACCCCTTACCCAGCTGAGTACGAGTCTCAGAATGAAAAACATACTCTTATTACGCTCGCGTTGTGTCATGACGTCATGGAGATTAAAAGCCAGCCTTGTAAAGTCTCATATATAAAAGAGTCAGGAAAGTTTGGTTACCATATCCCAGACTTTGAGGTTCTGACTGGCTCTGGACGATTGTTGATAGAAGTAAAAGCTGTCGAGAATCTACTAGAGCCTGCCAATAGTGCTAAGTACCGTCAATTAGGCTTGCATTACAAACGCGAGCACATAGCTTTTCGTTTTCTCACCAATGTGCAGTTGGAAGTTAAACCCCGATTCCAATCGGTGGGATTGTTGCAACGCTACCTTACTTCCCAGCCTGATAACGCCACAATAAATAGGGTGCAGCAGGAGTTAATTGATGCACCACTCCATATTTATAAGTTACTGCGTCGCCTCGACCTAGGTTTGCAGGAAATATATACCTTGATTGCTAGACGACACATTTGTTTCGACTGGGCTCAGCCCCTTAATCAAAACACCATTGTCAGCCTCCCTAATCAACCATTTAGAGGGTTATGCCTTGATGACATCCTGCATTCGACCCGGTTTTGTGATCTTTTGGAAAAGCTGGCTATGGGTCGTGAGCCGACAGATCAATCAGTCGTGGCAACTGCAAAGACTTGGCGACAAATTGACAATGTGCCTGGGATTTGGGGAGTGGTCGGAGGCTGTGTTACGGGGCAACCTTTATGTGATATCCAGAAAATCGGCTTTCTTCGAGGATCTCACTTTCGAAGAAATTACGCACCGGGTAGAGCAGTTTCGCTTAATGCTAAGTCAGAGGGGGCGTAATGAAGCGATTCCAAATAGCCAAAGGCTTAACCATCAAGTATTCGGGGCAGCTCTTCGAGTTTACGGATCGGAGCATTGAAGAATTATATTTTCAGCAACCAGAAACGGGTAAAAGACTCATTTTATTAGAAATTGATTTCTGGACTGATCTGAATCTGGGAATCATTGAGATAGTGCCATCCATTTCCACCCCACAAATGTTGTTGCTCGAGCCCGAAGAGAATGTATCAGTGCCACCCTTCATCGCAGACCTTAACGTGAAATATATGGAAGAGTTAGATCGTAGAGTCAGCTATATACATAGTTTGCAAAGGTTGGGAATTACAAGGGGTCAAAGAGATAAGATTTCAAGCGCTTTGCCTGACATTGCCAAGGAGTTGAAAGATAACTCTTTTCCGAAGGCACCAACAGTGCAACATTGGTGGCGTCTGTATGAGAATAGCTTAAACGGAAATGAATCACTGATTAGCAAGAATGCGTATAAGCGACGCAGAAAATCCTTTGATACCGAGAGTGAGTATTTTCTGCAAGACCAGATGAGGTTGCACTATCTCAAGAATACTCGACCTAGCATTAACACTGCATATCAGGCATACCGGCATGATTTTCTAGAAACCAATCTTCTCCGTATAAGCAATGGTCAATCACCGCTTCAGTCTGTTTCCGCCAAAACCTTTCATAACCGCATCAGGGCGTTACCTCGGTATGAAGTATTAGTTGAAAGATACGGGCGTGAGTATGCAAGGAGGCAATTAAAAATCAGTAAAGGCCCACTGCCATCGGAATACCCCTTGGATGTAGTAGAGATTGACCATACGCCTATGAATCTCTTCGTGATTGATGATCTGTCATTTTTACCCCTGGGACGACCGACGATGACAGCAATCAAAGATCGCTACTCTGGTGTGCTGCTGGGCATGTATATGTCGTTTCATGGGGGAGGATTGGCGAGTATCTCAGGGGCTATTAAACATTCATTGACCGCACATAGGCTTGCTTTTGATCTATGGGGCGATCTTGAGCATCAATGGCCTGCGTATGGTTTGGGGTCAATCTATAGCTCTGATCGAGGTGCGGACTATTTTTCACCGCGCTATCGCGCGATGATTTTCGATCTTGGGGCAAATTATGAATACTGCGAAGTACGCACACCTTGGCTGAAAGGGTCGATTGAACGGTTCTTCCTTACCCTTGAACAAAACTTTTTTGAAACCATGCCGGGGAAAACATTTAGTTCATTAGCTCAGCGCAAAGACTATGACCCAGCCAAGCATGCGGTGATTAGATTCTCAACACTAATTTACTTGATCCATAAATGGGCAGTAGATTATCACAATGTCACTACGCACTCTCGCAAAATGGCAACACCTCTGGAGCTTTGGCACGAGGGCATTGGAATAGCTCCTCCACCCATGCCGACATCAGTTGATAAATTGAACATCATTCTTGGTGATAGACGACAAGGGATGATCAGGAATGAAGGCATTCAATTCCTAGGGCTACATTACTCTGATGATACGTTACAGGAAATGGCTAATCGTTTTGGTAAAGGGATCAAGGTAGATTTTGTTATTTCACCAGATAATCTTGGTCATATTCATGTCAAGGATCCAGGGACGCATGAATATATACGGATCAACGTAACACGTCCTGACTATGCACATGGGCTGACATTATTCCAGCATAACTATATCAGGCACGAAGCCAGTGAATATTCTAAAAGCCAACATTCTATTGATCAGTTATTTTCCGCACGGAGAGTGATTGAGGCGCGCATCCAAGAAGATATTGCTACCAAAGAGAATTCTACAAAAAAGCAATTCGCGCGCATAGCAGGTATCAACTCCAACTCAGTGTTGGAGGGTGAGAAACGGTCTGCAAAAACACCATTTTTGAATACGCATAATGCTCAGACTGTTATTACCACATCTGACGAAAGTCCATTCACTGGCGTTCCAAGCTATACCTGGGGTGATTAATGCAAAATGCCACCCTATTCGATGCCGTAGAGTTGCGGCCATCCGTTCAAGTTATTCCCGCGTCTTTAAGCAGGCTTCAGGCATTGGATGGGACGCCAGCTCAAAAGGCAGATTTTGTTCGTCAGGTGAAGGTCAATGTGGAGGGGTTCAATCAAGCTCGCAAATTCATAGATGCTCTGCTTGCCCGTGCAAAACATACACGTAAACCAGGCGGTCTCTGGATATTGGGCAGTGGCGGTGTTGGCAAGAGCTTTATTTTGGATGATATTTATCATCGATATCCACCAAAGGAAACGCAATCTACCAGACATACCCCGGTGTTGAGCCTCAGCTTTGAGGGTACTCCTGTCTGGTCCACCATATTGCTCAGCTTGATTTTGCAATTAGGTCAGGATCCTGATCTTCTGCACTACCGCAAAAACGATGACCTGCGAGACTACTTGGTAGATGCCTTACCCGAATGCGGAACAGTGGCCATCATGTTCGACGAGGCACAGCACCTCTGGCTCAACACCAAAGCCAAGCGCGTTCAGGATCGAATGGGGGGTGCATTAGGGGATGCCATTAAAAGGTTGTACGACGATCTGCAGGTAGCTTTCATTTTTACCGGCACTCCAGGCCTAATCAAAGTGTACGAGGACGATGCGCAGGCAAAAACGCGCTGGAGCGGGTTGCTGCAATTGCAAGAATTTGTGTTTGATAACAGATTCATTGGGTTGCTGAAGGCGCTTGAAGAGGCAATTCCTTTAGAAGGGCAATCCCAACTTACCGACGAAAACACGGCATTCAAGCTCTACCAAGCATCAAAGGGTAATTTCCGGTTACTCAAGGATCTATTAGCTGAAGCGGTCTTCCTGGCGGCCAATTCAAATAGCCTATCCATATCAACCAGACATCTTGCAAATGCATTTTTTAACCGGTTCTGCGCTGTGGAGAATCCATTCTTATGAACTCCACCTACAGACTGCTACACCGGGTGACGCCCTATCACGATGAGTTGCTGATTGGTTTCATTATGCGTGTGTCCCTTAAGAACCGTTTAATGGGGCCAGATGAGCTTATGTACAAGTTACTTGGAGGCACTCGCAATATGCTCATGGCTCATATTCCTAAGCTGGCCAACATGACCCTCAATGAAGTAGAAGCGGTGAGCAAGCTGTCTGGTATCGAGCAATGGCAGCAGGGTGAGCCACGGTGGTGGATCGGCTCAGAGTGGATCAGCAAATCCATGTTCGTTACTTCACGTCGCTCCAAAATCTGTCCTGCCTGTTTGGCTGAGCAACCTTACCTACGCGGTACATGGAGCCTAAGCTTTTACGCTGTCTGTGCCAAACATCAGATCAGACTCATTGAGACATGCCCTAACTGCCAGAAGCGCTTGAAATGGAATCGCCGTCGCCCCGACTACTGCGGTTGCAAGCAAAGCCTTGCAAATATTGAAGCTCCTTTAGAGGTTTCCCATACCTCATCATTAGCTAGCTTGATTGCCTATCGCCTCGAGGGGCAATCACACTATTTGGTAAATGCGCTGGCATCCCGACACGTTGTGGAGAGGCTGGCAAGCTTGAGTGTGGATGGCCTATGCAAAACAGTCTGGTTTCTTGGCCATTGTCTGAAAAACATCGGGCTCTATGGTGTTGGGCATGGCAGAAAGAAACCCGATTCTGTCGTGCTTGAGACCATGGTGGAAAAAACCTTCGCTATATTGCATGACTGGCCTCAAGCCTTTGGCCAGACCTTGCAACAGCATCTGAACTACAAGTTCGGATCCCGGTTTACCGCGATTGAGTGTCACCAGCTATTTGCCCCACTGGATCACTACTTCCGCTCCAGCATGATGCAGCCCGAGCTGAGCTTTCTATCACATACTTATGAGCAATACGTACAGCAGCTATGGCTTTTCTCCGGTAAACCACATCATTGCGCATCTCTTGGCCAGCAACTGGTATTGGAGTTCTGATCATGGTGAGCCGCGCGCAGGTAACTGCCTTATCACAACAAGTGAAATCCGAACTCAACCAGCGTGGAGAAGCGTGGCAGATTGATCAACACAAACTGCTTGGGTTACCTGACCTCATTCCTGGTGAAATCTTCAGCTCCTGGGTATGGCGATGTATCGCATCAGGTCGCTTGTCCAAAGAACAGCTTCGCAAAACCTGGAAGCTGAAACAATCAGCTAGTTGGGTTGATATTGATCCCAGCCTGGTGAATTTCCAGAAAATAGCAAATACCCTTAACGATGTCTCCATCGAGGTTTTGCAAGCTAGTGTTTGGAGCCAAAGTAAGAATCTTGCTTACGAAGAAGCCCTCTGCTTGAGCACGGACATCATTGGACAACGCCCTATCTATCGCTATTGCCCGGATTGCTTGCGTGAAGACGAAATACCCCATATCCGCAAAACCTGGCGTCTGGCATGGACCTATGTTTGTTCCAAGCATCAACGCCTGATGGAGGAAAAGTGCCCGCATTGCCACACCTACATGGATCTAGACCAAGCGATCGTAAAAGCAAATGCGTCTATCAGCAACTGCCAGGCATGTGGGCATGATTTAAGCCGTTGCCCGATCCGGGAGGATGTTGCAAAGTTACTCGAACCATTGCTCAATGTGCAGAACATGCTTGGTCAATATCTCACGCAGAACCAAGCACTAAATTTATGTGAGCAACTACCACTAAGCCTGCAAGGAAACGGAGGGGAAAAGAATCTCACCGAGCTTTCCAGAATATTGATGATTTTCCGGAGCTACAATGGAATGGATATGCAATCCGTTTATGCAGGAATCTGCGGCCCCAAGCTATTTGCCCAGGATACTGAGCGCATATGCAGCTTCTTTGCCAAGCACAGGCTATTCAGGAACACCTTTTGGTTTACAGAAAGTGTGGTTTACAACGCGTACGATTTCAAGGCGCTGAAAAACGCCCAAAAGTGGCTTCACAAGCAAAGAAAATCAAATGCCAATCGGGAACATGATAATGAAAAATCGTCAGATTGAGCGCATGCTCTACCAGGCACAACAGCATCACAGGCATCAGCGAGGATGCCGGTTTCGTGATGGTATCTTGTTTTTCCAGCAATACGATCACATTGCGCCAGATGCTCTTACTCGCTCGGCAGATGTTGAGTTTATCTTGGGAGGTCGGCGTATATCAGTCACCTGGAGACACCCTCGGCAAGTGTATCGCGACAAAATAGACGATGCTGTCTACGCTACTGTTGAGCACTTATACTCCGAAAAGCACAGTTCATTGAATACGCAGAGCGAGAAGCAATATAAGAAAGTAGGGAAAAGTCGGAAAAAAGTTTTATGGTACGTGACGGGTGAGAGCGGAAATGCCCAATGGGCTGCAGCATTCGACAAAGAAGAAGAACGCCTAAGGCAAGAAGCGGACTTTACGATATATCCTTCTCTTCGAGTGAGTATATATAACTGGTGCCGTATGGTCGACATTGTGGCACCCATAGAAGTAAGGAATGTCGCCGACCTGAAAAAGCTAGTTGAACTAGTCAGGCGCCTCCTCAAACGGGAAATCACATTGGATACTGAGTTTCCTCGGTATGTTTATGACAGAAGGCAGTGGATTAGCGAGGATGGTGATATACGATCAAGATATTCCTATAGTGCAATCTGGTTTGATGATGATAAAGAGTATGTTGGATTATGTGCAGAGTTTCCATCGCTGAGTTTCCTGGCGAAAACACATAAATCTGCTCTATGCGGAATTCACCAACTCGTAGAAGATGTGGTTGCTGAAATGCAAGCTTCTAGTGAGCTAGTACCTAAGCCATTCCAATGTACAGGTTAATTTTGGAAACTAAAGCATAAACACATTTCTGAGCATTTTATAGTTCGTCAGTAAATAGCCCATGAGTTAAAACTACCTCCACTTTTCTAGTTAACTTAAGAGTGGCAGTATAAGAGTATTAATTGCCCCCACACGCTTTGGTACAAGCTAACGCTGGGAGAGGTAGTTGCTATATGTGGGCCGATGTAAAAGGTCAAAAGTCTCCCTTTCCCCCGATTCAAGCATAAATGCTATGGCTTGAAATGCCCAACCGCTCAGCGACCTCTGCCTGTTTGAATTCTTCGGTGTAACGTTGTTGCTTGCTCATGATGTCTCCTCAACTCCATAGTTTGAGGCTCTTGAGCCGTCTAGGAAAGTGGGGGCGATTCAGTGATCTGATCAAACCAGATGGGTTTGCATTTGATGACCTAATGATGTTGATGAGTCTCAGTAAGTAGTTTTTTTCAAAATTTTTATACCTTCTATAAGTGTTTAAACACCCAATTTATATGAACTAAGCAATCATCGAAACTCAACTCCTATAAGGCTTTCTGCTGTTTAAAAGCACTATCTTGCTTAACAGGAGTTCAATTTCAACCTAAATTGCGAATATCATGAAAATTTCATACTTATTAACTTTTACCCTCGCTGCTACCCCTTTAATTTCATTGGCTGATGGATCGGATGACAAGTCTTACTCTAGCTTTGCCATCAATGGCTATCTAGAGAGTTACTATACTCATGACTTCAATAATCCAGGCAGCGACAAGCGACCGGGCTTTGTATACAGCCACAACCGGACAGGAGAACCAAAAATCAATCTGGCCTTGGTTAAAGCTAGTTTCAAGAATGACAGAGTTCGGGCTAACCTGGCCCTGGCCTCAGGTACGTACATGAGAGCGAATTATGCGGCCGAGCCAAACGCATTGCAGCATCTCTATGAGGCGAATCTGGGTATCAGGCTCTCGGACGAGCATGATGTCTGGCTGGACGCAGGTGTCATGCCCTCGCACATCGGGCATGAAAGTGCCATTGGTGCAGACAACTGGACGTTAACGCGCAGCATGATGGCTGATAACTCTCCGTATTTTGAGACGGGCGTAAAGCTTTCATATACGACACCTGATGGTAAGTGGATGGTGAGCGGTTTACTGCTTAATGGCTGGCAACGCATACAACGGCCGGAGGGGAATACCACACCTGCCTTCGGACATCAGCTGACTTACAAACCTAATGAGAGAGTGACTATTAACAGCAGCTCCTTCATCGGTAATGATAAATCTGACCAAGACAGGCAGATGCGTTATTTTCACAATCTTTACGGGCAATTCCTTTTGGATGATCATTGGGGTCTGATCGCGGCACTAGATATAGGCGCCGAACAGAAGTTCAGAGGCAGTGATCAATATAGCGTATGGTTTTCTCCTAATTTCATTGTGCGCTATCGATGGAATGATCACTTGAGCTTGGCTGCGCGAATGGAATATTATCAAGACAAGGATGGAGTAATCATCAGCACAGACACTCCACATGGGTTCAGGACAAGCGGTTATTCGGTAAATCTGGACTATAGATTTAGCCCCAATATCCTCTGGCGGGCAGAGCTCAAGAAGCTGGACAGTCGGGACAGGATATTCGAGAAAGACCGGGATGGCGTATCAGATAACAATCTGATGGCAATTACCTCTGTTTCATTATCTTTCTAAGATGAGAACTAAACCTCAAGGGATGCTGAACAATCCTGCCCTGGGATAATCAGCAGCATTTCAATGAACCTCATCAGGGTTAATCAGCAGGCGATAGCCCACACCCAATTCAGTGATGAAGTACTGGGGCTGGGTGGGGTTATCCTCTAGTTTATTGCGAAGATGTCCCATGTAGATTCTGAGGTAATGACTGCTTTCTACCGCGTTTGGTCCCCATACCTCTTTCAGTAGCTGACGTTGGGAGACCACCCGGTTGGCCTCCCTGACCAGGACAGTCAATAAGCGATATTCTGTAGGAGTAAGCTGTACCTGAATGCCATCACGGTATATCTGCCGTTTGGCAAGATCTATCTTGATGTTGCCAAATCTGACGACACTATTGACGCTATCGGGACTCACCGCCCTACGCCGCAACTGGGCGCGGATACGCGCAAGCAGTTCGCCTGCACCAAAGGGCTTGGTCAGGAAGTCATCGGCTCCGGCATCGAGCGCTTCTATTTTTTCGTGTTCCTGTGTACGTGCGGAAAGCACAATGATGGGAACATTGCTCCAAGTGCGGATTTGTCGAATGACCTCGACGCCGTCCATGTCTGGCAAGCCTAAATCCATGATGACGATATCGGGTTTTCTCGTACCCACTTCAATCAAGCCACGCTCACCGGTTTCTGCGGGAAAGGCGTTAAATTGTTCTGCTTGAATCGCCATGAGCAGGAATTTCCTGATTTGGGGTTCATCCTCGACCACGAGGATGTTGATGCCGGGTTCCAGTTTACTCATGCTTCAATCTCTCTTAAGGAGGGCGGCACTTCTAAGGGCAATGAAAATGTGACCACGGTACCTGCACCTGATTCAGGTTGAGCTATCCAGATTTTGCCATGGTGTGCTTGGATAATCGTTTTGCAGATGGACAGCCCTAAGCCGACTCCAGGCTTGTCCGACTCCTTATCTCCACGGTTGAACTTTTCAAACAGGCTATGCTGCTTCTCCTGAGGTATCCCTTTGCCTTGATCGATAATCGATACCTGGATTTCTTCGCCATGCAAGACGGCAGAAATATCAATGATGGTGTCCTTGGGGGAGTACTTGATAGCATTGTCGATCAAGTTGCAAATCACGCGCTCCAGCAATACTGCATCATAGCGGATCAAGGGTAGCTCATGCGGGATGTGGGTCACAATACGATGGTTCTGGGTAGCAGGTTTCATCGCACGCAAGGCACTTCCCACTACTTCTTCCAGCAATTGCCATTGGCGGTTTAACGTGACATTACCGGCCTGCAGTCTGGCCATATCCAGCAGGTTGATGACTAATTGGTTCATATGGAAAGTCTGGCTGGAGAGATCGTCAATCAGAACATGTGCCTCAGGGGCCAAAACCTGTTGTTTCAGGCGCTCGATGATGCTGATCTGTACAGAGATAGGAGTGCGCAGATCATGAGAGATTGCGCTCAATAGCGAATTGCGTAGCCGTTCAGATTCCATGGATATCAATGCATCCCTAGCTACTTCCACATAGTGCTTGCGCTCCAGGGCCAAACCAATCTGTGCCGCAAAGGTATCCAGTAGCTGTCTTTGCTCGGTATCGAACATGGCTTCAGGAGTTGTAGGTGCAATCGCAAGGACGCCGCGGGTTCGCATCGGTGCCTTGAGTGGTACATAAAGCACCTTGCTGGAAGGCAAAGTCTGGGTGCCTAAGCCTGCCTGCTCCTGATGGTCATAAGTCCATTGGGCAATGGCAACATCCACATGCTTGAGCTGCCCATCCATTTGCCTGCCTTGCACTTGGTACTCTATGGCATCCGATCCATGCAACTTGTCATCCAAATCCGCTACCAGGATGGCGATCTTGGCGCCAAACAACCCGGACAAATGATGGATGCTGACCTCGGCAATATGGGTGATGGTCATCGCCGAGGCCAGTTCCTTGCCCATCTCATATAAGGCTTGGCTACGTCTTTCACGAAGATTGGCAATGATTGCCTGGCGCTTGAGGTTGGCGGTCAGGTTGCTGATTACCAACGCAACGGAGAGCATGATGACGAAGGTGAAGAGGAATTGCGTATCCGAAACCGAGAATGACCATTCGGGCTGGATGAAGAAAAAGTCAAAGGACACCACACTGAGCAAGGAAGCCGCGATGCCAGGGCCTCGTCCATACTTGTTGGCGATCAACATGACGCCTAACAGGTACAGCATGATGATGTTGGAAAGCTCGAAGTAATTGAATACTACGCTTGCCGCCAGCGAAGTGATGCCGCTAACTACAATCGCCCATAGGTAGCCTTTGCGTTTCAGCTTGGAAAAATGTTGTTCGCCGGCAATGCGAATGGATGCCTTCTGTCGGCGTGGGCTGGGGCTTGCAACTCTGGGGATGACATGAATATCAATATTGACATCATTCTGAATCAGTCGCTCAGATACGCTGGGCCAGAAGAAACGAATGATTCTGGATTGGGAGGGTTTTCCTACGACAATACGTGAAATATTGCGGCTTTGCGCATATTCCAACAGCACTTCGCCGACATCATGGCCATGCAGGGTCACAGTGCTACCACCCAACGACTGCACGAGATTGAACTGCTGCGTGATGACTTCACGTTCCTCAGCTGCCAACTTCTGCAGCCGTGGTGTTTCAACGTATACAGCTGTCCATTCTGCTTTTACGGCATTGGCAAACCGTGCAGCGGCATGAATGAGGGTTGAACTCCGCTCATGGGCATTGATGCCAACCAAAATCCTTTCGTTGGCTTGCCATATCTGCTGTATGGCATTGCCGGAACGATAGGCTCGCATTTGCTCATCGACGCGATCGGCGGTTCTCCGTAAAGCAAGCTCTCGCAATGCAATCAGGTTGCCCTTACGAAAGAAGTTTGCTTTTGCTTTTTCAGCCTGCGGCGCCAAGTAGACCTTGCCTTCTTTCATTCGCTGCAGCAAATCCTCAGGGGGCAAGTCGACCAGAATGACTTCATCGGCTTCATCGAATAATTTGTCCGGCACCATTTCCGACACCCTGATGCCAGTAATTTGTCCTACTACATCATTGAGGCTTTCCAAGTGTTGGACATTGACTGTCGAATAAACATCAATGCCGGCCTGCAGCAACTCTTGTACATCCTGCCATCTTTTTCGGTGCCTGGCTCCTTCTACATTGGAGTGTGCTAACTCATCGATGAGAATAAGGTCAGGCTTTAATGCAAGCGCAGCGTCTAGATCAAACTCACGTATTTTACGATTTCTGTACTCGATTTCCTTGAGCGGGAGCTGAGGCAAATCGCCAAGCTGGGCCAAAGTTTCAGCCCGGCCATGAGTTTCCACTACACCAATAAGAACATGCCGCCCTTGCTTTTGCTGGGCCTGGGCCGCACTGAGCATGGCAAACGTTTTGCCTACACCCGCACAGGCGCCAAAAAATAATTTTAGCTTCCCGTGACTTTCCTCTCTTTGGATTTGCTCCAGCAACTTATCAGGATCTGGACGATGGCTATTCATTTAGCACCTATGGGCGATTATTTTTGAGGTTTGAAGTGCCACCAATGCTCTCTGCGCTTCAATTCACAAGCCAGACTGCATGTATATTGACGACCATAGGCTACTGATTGCATGGCGGCATTCACTGTATGTTGCCGGTGGCATATGGGGCAAGTGTGCTCGTAAAGCTGTATTTGTGCATCTTTTGCTGGGAAATCCCTGTCATGAGGCCAATGCTCAGGAACCTCATGGTATCGCCCAAATTGTGCTGATGGCAGATTCTGCATAATGCTGCTCATCAAAGGGGCGACCAGATGTTTGCTGACCAGAAAGCACACCTTCATATTGGTTGCTTGGCAAGACTCCATGCGCAGGAAATCAAAATGGTATCTAGATATTTCCTCAATCACCTTTCGTAGCAGGTTGACATGTTCCTGGCCGATGACCATCTGCATCAATACCGGAGTGCTTTGCATCATGGCGCGCGGACACAACAAAGGGGCGTTCATTGCTTGTCTCCAGCTTTACTTCACAGATAACCGGTCCAGGGCCATGTTGATCTCAAGCACATTGACCCGCGGCTCTCCCAGTACGCCGAATTGACGCGCCTGGGTGTGATCCTTGATCAGTGCCAGTATCTGGGTCTCCTTCAGCCCCCTCGCTTGCGCAACCCGTGCAGCCTGATAATAGGCTGCGGCTGGGCTGATGTCAGGATCCAGGCCGCTGCCGGAAGCCGTCACCAGGTCTACGGGGATAGGCAACGTATTATTCGGATCAAACTCCAACAATGCGGCCTTGCGGTTGGCTACCGCTTCGGCAAGGTCTGGATTGAGCGGCCCCTGATTGGAGCCCGAAGATGCGGCCGCATTGTAGGGATAAGGAGATGTGGCAGAAGGCCTGCCCCAGAAGTAGCCAGGGCTAGTGAAATTTTGCCCGATCAAGCGGGAGCCCACGATCTTATCGTTGGATTCGATCAAAGATCCCTCCGCTTTGCCAGAGAAAAATGCCTTGCCTATGCCATACACGATTGCCGGGTAAACAGTGCCCGTGATCAAGGTTAATAACGCGAATACCACTAATGCTGGACGAACGATTGCTTTCATTTCCACTCTCCGTAATTCATTAAACCAAGCCAGTAAACTCAAGGAACATGTCAATCAACTTAATGCCGATAAAAGGTGCGACGATGCCGCCAAGCCCGTACACCATGAGATTGCGGCGCAACAACGATGCCGCGCCCATCGGTCTATAGGTCACGCCATCCAGTGCCAAGGGAATCAGAAACACGATCACCAGGGCGTTAAATATCACTGCAGACAGGATCGCCGAGTTAGGGCTGGCAAGCTGCATAATATTGAGCACGGACAACTGCGGGTAGGTGGTGACGAAAGCTGCAGGAATGATGGCAAAAAACTTGGCAATGTCATTGGCGATACTGAAGGTAGTCAATGATCCCCGTGTCATCAGCATCTGCTTGCCAATCTCAACAATCTCGATGAGCTTGGTCGGGTTGGAGTCCAGATCCACCATATTGCTGGCTTCCTTGGCTGCCTGGGTGCCGGTGTTCATGGCAACGGCTACATCGGCTTGCGCTAGCGCCGGAGCGTCATTGGTGCCATCGCCAGTCATGGCGACCAGCTTGCCTTGTCCTTGGTACTCGCGTATCAGGGCCAGCTTGGCTTCGGGAGTGGCTTCAGCCAGATAGTCATCCACTCCGGCCTCTGCCGCAATCGCTGCTGCGGTTAATCGGTTGTCGCCAGTAATCATGATGGTCTTGATGCCCATCTCTCGAAGCGAGGCAAAGCGTTCCTTAATGCCTCCTTTCACAATGTCCTTAAGCTCGATGACCCCCATGACCTTGGCATTGTCGGCTACCACCAGGGGTGTGCTGCCGCGCCTCGATATATCATCGATCTTGGCCGTGACGTCTTCAGCAAAAGTGCCCCCTAAAGACTCTACCCACTGCTTGATCGCGGAAGCGGCGCCTTTGCGCACCTTGCGTTCGCCGATATCCACTCCGCTCATGCGCGTCTGGGCTGTAAACGGAACAAATACCGCACCCAGTTTCTTCATGCTGCGCTCGCGCAAGCCGTATTCGTTCTTGGCGTAGACGACAATGCTACGTCCTTCGGGCGTATCATCTGCCAATGAGGAGAGTTGGGCTACATCGGCTAACACAGCCTGATCGACACCGGCAGCAGCGAAAAAGGCAGAGGCCTGGCGATTACCCAATGTGATCGTGCCGGTTTTGTCCAACAACAGCACATCGACGTCACCAGCCGCTTCGACAGCACGGCCCGAGGTGGCAACCACATTGGCTTTCATCATGCGGTTCATACCCGCAACGCCAATGGCTGAGAGCAAGCCAGCAATCGTGGTAGGGATGAGACATACCAGCAGAGCGACCAATACCAGTATGCTCACCGGCGTGCCTGTGCCAGCAGCCTCCACACTAAAGATGGAAAAAGGCAGCAAGGTAGCGGTTACTAGCAGGAAGATCAGGGTCAATGCGACCAGAAGTATGGTCAACGCGATTTCATTAGGGGTTTTCTGGC
Source organism: Methylobacillus sp. (assembly GCF_036844465.1). Classification (NCBI taxonomy): domain Bacteria; kingdom Pseudomonadati; phylum Pseudomonadota; class Betaproteobacteria; order Nitrosomonadales; family Methylophilaceae; genus Methylobacillus; species Methylobacillus sp. The sequence continues at coordinate 112,869 of NZ_DAIUFW010000007.1, read as the reverse complement.
GCTTGGCGCCTTCCACCATCAAGATCATGCGATCAAGAAAGGTTTCTCCCGAGTTGGCAGTGACGCGTACCACTATCCAGTCTGATAACACTTGAGTACCGCCAGTGACAGCACTGAAGTCACCCCCGGACTCGCGGATAACAGGAGCAGATTCGCCTGTGATGGCGGCTTCATTCACCGAGGCAATCCCTTCTATGACCTCGCCATCGGATGGAATGGTATCCCCGGCCTCTACAAGAACGATATCGCCTTTCTTGAGGCTGAGGCTATCAACTAAGGTCAATGCTGAGCTGCGTGATGCGGATGCAAGCTTCTTGGCGGCTACATTCTTTCTAGAGCTTCTCAGACTGGCTGCCTGGGCTTTGCTCCTGCCCTCTGCCAACGCCTCGGAAAAATTGGCAAACAACAGCGTGAACCATAGCCACAATGTAATTGCGATGCCAAACCCTACTGGCAAGACTTGGAGCTCTTGATGCGGCAACAGCAGCAGCAAGGTAGTCAAGATACTGCCGATGTACACTACGAACATCACAGGGTTACGTAATTGCACTCTGGGAGAGAGTTTTAAAACGGATTCCACGATGGCACGCAAGATAAACCGCGTATCCAGGGAAGATGATGCTGGTTGGTTCTGCATGACGGTATTCCTGAAATGTTGGGACTCAGAGGCCAGGGTTGACTGATTGAAGGGCTGTGACCTGCTCGACTACCGGCCCCAAGGCCAATGCCGGAACAAAGGTGAGCGCACCCACAAGCATCACTGCGCCGATCAATAAAATGACAAATAGCGGGCCATAGGTAGGCAAGGTGCCAGCATGGGATTCAATACGCTTCTTGGCAGCAAGTGAGCCTGCAATCGCCAATACCGGCACAATGATGGCAAAGCGGCCAAACCACATGGCGATGGCCAGCATGATGTTGTAGAAGGGTGTATTGGCAGACAAGCCGGCAAAAGCGCTGCCGTTGTTGTTTGCGGCCGAGGAGAAGGCGTAAAGGATTTCGCTGAAGCCATGGGCGCCTGGGTTGGCGATACCGGCTATGCCGACACTGACCAATACGGCTATGGCTGTGCCGAGCAACACCAAGATAGGCGTGACCAGAATGATCAGTGCCGACATCTTCATTTCGAATATCTCGATTTTCTTGCCCAGGTATTCAGGCGTGCGACCTATCATCAAACCGGCGACAAATACCGCGATGATCGCGTAGATCAACATGCCGTAAAGTCCGGAACCCACGCCACCGAACACCACCTCACCCAGTTGCATTAACCACATGGGCACCAAACCGCCAATCGGCGTCAGGGAGTCATGCATGGCATTCACCGCACCACAAGAGGCTGCCGTAGTAATCGTAGCGAACAGGGCTGAATTGACGATGCCAAAGCGTGTCTCCTTGCCCTCCATGTTGCCGCCAGGCTGGATAGCAGAATAGGATTGATCCACTCCTGCATTTGCCAATGCAACCGTACCGGCTTGCTCTGAAACGATGGCGATGCTCGCCATCACAACGAACAGAACGCCCATGGCAGCAAAGATTGTCCATCCTTGCCTTCTATCCCGCACCATGATGCCGAAGGTGTAACACAGAGCCGCCGGGATCAGAAAAATCGCCAGCATTTCCAGGAAGTTGCTGAATGGCGTAGGGTTCTCAAACGGGTGTGAGGAGTTGGTATTGAAGAATCCCCCTCCGTTGGTACCCAATAACTTGATGGCTTCCTGCGAGGCGACCGGGCCCATTGCGATTTGCTGGGTGTTGGTCGTAGCAGGATTGGTCATAATATCCTCACTGTCATCCGTGATCTGTGTGCCTTCATCATCAAGCAATGGCTGTTGATAAGTGGTAGTTTCCAAGGTCTGTGCCGATGGATAGGCACTGAAATTCTGGATTACCCCCTGGCTCATCAACAAACTGGCGAGTATCAATGACAAAGGCAGCAATATATACAGCGTGATACGGGTGACATCCACCCAGAAGTTACCTATGGTCTGGGCTGAGTGGCGGACAAAACCTCGTATCAACGCAATCACCACCGCAATCCCGGTAGCGGCAGACAGGAAGTTCTGTACCGTGAGTGCGAGCATTTGTGTGAAATAACTCATGGTCGACTCGCCACCATACCCTTGCCAATTGGTATTGGTTACAAAGCTCACGGCCGTATTGAAGGATGAGTCTATCGAGATGCCAGCGAACTGCTGTGGATTAAAAGGCAACAGGAATTGCCACTGTTGGATAAAGAACACCACCAGTACGCCGAGCAGATTGAACGCCAGCAAGCCTAGCGCATAAGCTTTCCACCCTGACTCTTCTTGAGGGTTAATGCCAGAAAGCTTGTAGATGAGCTTTTCGATAGGACCAAGAATTTTGCCCAGTAAGGGAACTTCGCCTGTCATGGACTTGTGAATGTGGATACCAATAGGCTTGGTCAGCAGAAGCAAAACCAAGCTAAAAAGTCCGAACTGGAAAATGGCATTGGCAGTCATCAGAAGCTCTCCGGTTTGCACAACACATATGCCAGATATGCAAACAATCCAAGCACGACAACGCTGCTAATCGCATATAACACGTTCATTGCTATTACTCCCAAAAGGTTGAGCATCAAATGAAGATGCATGCCTAAGCAGAGTAATAAGTAGCGAATAAAGAGGTTGTAATAATTGAAGATCGAAGAGTAAAAATTGTATAAAAATTATCCAGATCGTCTTTGTTAACAACTACGACAGCCTCAAAGCGCCTGTTAAATTTGGCCTGATAGAATTGAGGATGTAGAATAAAAAAGGGTGTTAGCCGCATAACGCGGCGAGACAGGTTAATGCGTTAGGTCGGGCCGCCACGCGGAGCTTGTACGCCTATGCATCAGCAACGCCCTGGCCGCCGGGTATCCCGCGCCCAGCTACTGACCAAGTTCGCCTTCGCCAAGGTTGAGCGGTTTTTTCATATCGAAGCAGTCAGCGGCATCGTATTGCTGATTGCCGCCTTGATTGCCCTCATCTGGGCGAACTCCCCATTCGCCGAAAGCTACCATCACCTCTGGCATACCCCGCTGTCTATCGGATTGGGCCAGTCGCTATTTTCCGAGTCTCTGCATTTCTGGATCAACGATGTCCTCATGACCCTCTTCTTTCTCGTGGTGGGCATGGAGATCCGCCGTGAAATCCACGAAGGAGCATTAAGCAGCCTCAAGCAAGCCGCCTTGCCATTTGCCGCGGCATTAGGTGGTGTGGCGATCCCCGCGCTCATTTATCTGGCCTTGAATACTGACCCTGCCAGGCAACAGGGGTGGGCCATACCGACCGCCACTGATATTGCCTTTGCCGTTGGGGTGCTCGCGTTGTTGGGACGCTCCATTCCCAGCAATGTCCGGATATTCTTGCTCGCCCTGGCCGTGATTGATGACATCATTGCCGTCTTGATCATTGCCTTGTTCTATTCAGGTGGGCTGGATTACAGCGGTTTCGCTCTCGCTGGCATAGGCATAGCCAGCGTCATCCTGCTACAGCGTATGGGCATAGGTTCCGCTTATGCCTACGTACTGCCTGGTGCCATCATCTGGATCGGGTTGTTCATCACCGGAGCCCATCCCAGCTTGGCTGGCGTCGTCCTCGGGCTCATGACCCCGGTGCTTTCCTCGAGAGTTCGCAGACGGCCTCTCGCACTGGTCTCACGCGTTCATCGCCAGTTGCTCAAGGAAGCATCCTCAGACCACCTGCAAATGGCACAACCACTGCGTAGACTCCGTATTGCCCAGCGCGAATTGCTGCCGCCGGTGACCCGCATCCAAATGGCACTTCACCCCTGGGTGGCGTTCGGCATCATGCCATTATTCGCCCTGGCCAATGCCGGGGTCAGCCTGCAAGGAGTCAACCTCCACCAGGATGGGGCACAGTGGGTCATGTTCGGCGTCGCCATCGCCTTGATCTTTGGAAAGCCGATTGGCGTGATCAGCGTGAGCTGGCTGATGGTGCGATTGGGATGGTGCAGATTACCCGCTGGTGTCACATGGTCTGGCGTATGCCTGATTGGGGTACTCGCCGGGATTGGCTTCACCATGTCCATTTTTGTATCCATGCTCGCATTCCAGGATGACGGACTGCTCAGTGCCGCAAAACTTGGCGTCTTATCTGGATCACTCGTGGCAGCTGTCTTGGGGTTGCTAATAGGAGGTTTCTATATTCAATCCCACAGACGCATTTCATCAGACATCGACTAACGCTAGCTTGAGAGGATATAAGGGGAGAACGCATGCAATACACAACTGCTGGAGCGGTGGCGACCAGTTTCATACTGTTAGCCTTGCAAGGCTGTGGAGAACACCACGATCTCGCAGACGCCTTGTCGGAAAAGGATGGAAAAACGTATCTATCGACAAGTATTGAAGAGCTATCCCAAACCCGGATCAAATTTGGGGTGAGTGCCCTTGGTCAATCGCAGGGGCAGGTCGAGATCAAGCATGGTCGCATGACGTATCGCACATTGATTCATTCTGTGCAAAAACGCGGGAAGATCAGCGCCTATACTGATCTGGAAAGTGAATGCATCGGTTTCGAGAGCACGGCGAAAGAGCAGTTCTATTTGATTTGCCGGGCCTTGAAGCCTTTTGCGGCGGACTATCAAGTGCCTTCGGAAAGCAGGACACATCATATTTCTGTGGATGAAAACCGGCTGTTTTTCATCATAGGGCAAGGCAAGATTGATGCACCAAGCTCCCAAGCCTACTATGATGTAAACGAGTGAGAACAATTCGCTAGATAAATTTGGATTTAAATTGCAGACGAGCGGAGAGATGTGTTCTACCGAACTTGTGGCTGTAAGCCTGAATTTCCTCCAGCACTCAGTTTGACGCTTCTTCTGAAACCAAAGGACGAACCCCAGTTTATAGAATCAATAGTGAGCAAACTGACGCCGTATGGCTTCGCCATTGCGCCGCTGCCACGGATATTGCATGAAGCTACCCGAGTGCACGACCAAAGGCTAGTGTGCAGATGAGCCAAGCAGATTGTTATCGAGGTGTCGCAAGTAGGCAAAATATCGCTCTGCATTCGCTTCGGGGTTTGTGTGCATGAAACAGAGCAATGGCGTTAACCAGCAAGAGTCTGTGTACCTATTAGTGTCCTATTCAATCAAGCGGTTTGAAGTATTTTTTAGTTGATAAGAATTTCTCGTCAACACTATAACGTCCACTTCCCTGAGTTAATATCGTAAATAGCATTAAAGCCAGCATCAGCGGTACCTTGAACCCGAGACCTGCCTCTGTATCAATCTGATTCCACCCAGCCCAGCCTAAATCAAAATGGACGGTATATATCGCTACAAAGGTGATATACAACAATCCTAGAGCTGCTAATCGACTGTACACGCCAAGCAGTAAGGCAACTCCCAATAAGAGTTCTCCCACCCCCGCAGCTATCCAATTCGGATCAGGGCCAAGGAAATGTAGCGGAAAGGGAAACTGCAAGCCACTGAACCATTCTGGTGCATTAACCCCACCACTCAGTTTTGTATAACCTGCCCCAATAAACTCCTGAGCAGCCCATACCCTGAGTCCGAGTAACCCAAGATCATGTATCTTCTCTGTCGCTTTCGTGTGCAAGGAATGCCAGGAATTCATCTTTGAGATCTCCATAATAATGCGATGTCCAGGCAGACTGGCGAACGAAGGCCTGTATTAATTCTTTCCATGCGGGCTCACCCAATTGCTGGCGGATCGCCGGAAAGTGCGCTTCTATCATTTGGCTAGCCCCAAGGAGTACAAGATGGCGATAAGCCCGCATCCCGGCTTCGCTGTATCCGTGCGGAATGACCTCAGTCGCCCCTCTTATGTAGAGATAGAAGTCTTCAAGCATGTTAGTTCTTGATTGATGGTGGTCAGAGCTGGAATGTCGTTGTCCCACTCGAGCAAAATGGGGATGTGATGTTGTTGGAGTAATGCAAGTGCAACTTCTCTGGTTTGGGTCTCCACGGTTTGGCTATGGGTATCAATATACAAACCAAAACGCGCATCAAACTCATGGCCAGCTACGTGCATATAAGTGACGCGCTGCATATCCACATGGGATACAAAATTATGCACGTCCGTCAGGAAGTGATTCTTGTGGTTCACGGCAATGTTGTTGATATCGAGCAATATGTTGCAATCGGCTCTTTCAACCACTTGCATCAAGAACTCCACCTCATTCATTTCTCCAACATTGGTGTAGTAAGTGGTATTTTCTACGGCGATCCTGAGGCCCAATATATCCTGCACTTGCTTGATGCGGTCACTGATGCGGATTACTTCGCTGTGAGTAAACGGGATAGGAAATAGATCATACAGTTGATGGGCATCGCCACTGGCTGCCAGATGATCAGAGTAGTAGTCTGTACCTAGGTCTTTCATCAGTTCACGTACATCCATCAGAAACTCCTGCTGGATGGGAGCTTGTCCACCAAGGCTAAGTGATACACCATGCAGCCTGACTGGGCGACCTGATTCCAATAGCTTGTAGAGTGGTGATCTGTCTCGTTTGATCCAGTTTTCAGGCGCTACTTCAAAAAAATCAGCCTCCACTGACGACATATCCCAGTTTGCCATTTCACCTCGGTAACCCAGTCCAGCCATGGCAATGTCCTTATTTCTTAGAGCAGGAGGCTTCTTTTTTGCTGCAAGAGACCTCTTTCTTGGAGGGAGAGGCATCATTTTGCTCGGTGGTAGCCTCTTTTTTCGAGCATGAGGCATCTTTCTTCTCCGAAGAGACTTCCTTTTTACTGCATGTGCCAGCACTACATTTTTTTTCTGCAGGGCTACCAGCAAATGTAGAAGTGGCAATAATGGCGGTGGCTAATGCAGCCAAGTGTTTGATGTTCATGGTAAGGCTCCTATTGAGGTTGAGATACATCGTGAGCACCTGGTGAGGCAAAACACAATGTTCTCTTGCTAATACGCTCTTGAACAACTCATGGTTACACTGAGGCTTAAAAAATAATTAAATATTTTTCTATGGCTATCTGTAACCTTTACCCCTTCTTCAGCGAATTCTCTAGATCATGATGGAACAAGAACTGCGCAATTTGATGCTGAGAGCCCTTGACGGTAATGCTGAGTCCTATCAGTGCTTTCTACAGCAGGTCAGTTCAGTACTGAGGGCGTATTTAAGGCGGCGTCTTAGTAGTGCTCCTGATGAAGTGGAAGATTTACTGCAGGAGACTTTGCTGGCCATTCATACCCAACGTCATACATATCGCAGAAGTGAACCCTTGACCCCATGGCTGTATGCCGTGGCACGCTACAAAATGATCGACTACTTCCGTCGCCGATCCAAACTTGAAGCCCTGCATGAGCCTTTGGAGGATGATGCCGAATGGCTGGCAATTTCCGATGAAGCCGCCAATGAGTCAAAGAAAGACCTAGGCACGATGCTTGATGCATTACCAGCACATCAACGCTTACCCATACAGCATACAAAGTTGGAGGGTCGGTCAGTTGCAGAAGCAGCAGCCATGACGGGAATGTCAGTATCCGCGATTAAGGTTGGCGTACATCGTGGCATGAAAGCACTGGCAAAAATGTGGAAGGAGCAAGCATGAAAACCGATGAATTGATCAAGATCATCACAACAGGCGCACAACCGGTTCCACAATATGCGGCCGAAAAACGCATCAGCTCGGCATTGCTGGCAGGTGTGGCGATATCTTTCATATTACTGTTGATGATCTATGGCGTCAGACCTGATTTAAAAGAAATCAGTACCAGTTTTGCTTTCTGGATGAAACTGGGAGTGCCCATGGCCAATGTCATTATTGGATTTATATTTGTGTTCGCGTTGGCACATCCCGGAAAATTGCCCTTGCTTGGGTATTGGGTGCTGGCTATTCCCATCGTTGTGTTGTGGGGATGGGCTATCTGGACCTGGAATGTCACAGACCTAGCGGTGCGTCCCGAATTGTTATGGGGAAAAACCTGGCGGGTTTGCATCATGAATATCATGTTTCTAGCCTTGCCTGTGGGTGCTACAGCGTTATTGGCTTTACGCAATCTTGCGCCAACCAGGCCGGTGTTGACTGGTGCCATTGCCGGATGGCTGGCCGGAAGCGCTGGAGCCAGTGTGTATGCATTGCATTGCCCAGAAATGGCGGCACCATTCTTGGCTGTGTGGTATGTACTCGGGATGATTGTACCCAGTGCCATCATGGCCTATATGGGGCATCGTTGTTTAAGATGGTAAGTCCAGACATGGCTGAGATAAAAGGGGCAATTCAAGCCCAGTCCAGGAGATTATTAATTCTCTTACAAAAACATATGCTTAGCTAAATCTCGAATTTGATTGCAAAAAATATGTTCGATCTCATATTGAGTTGCAAACTCTAAGAAATTGATTTTGCTATATTATTTTCAAGTGTCTGATTTGAATGAGGTGGGAGTCTGAAGTTAAGTTGCAAACGACATTTTTGCTGTTTGCAATCCCTCAGGTGACGTTATACAAATATTTCAAGTCCAAGGAACTGCTCATCATCGAGTATCTTCGCGCCCAGGATGAGAAACTCTGGCAAAAGCTGGCCGATGTTTCACGGCAAGAAAATGCATTGGCGGACCTTGAAACCTGGGTTTCCGCTCTCCTGGATATTATTGGAGACAAGGATTTCAAGGGCTTTGCCTCCATCAGCGCCGGGGTTGAGTTCCCTCAGCCGGATAATCCCGTCAATCAGGTTTCGTGTGAGTTTTCCAAGCAGTTGAGAAGTCAGATCGCCGAATTGGCGGTTAAAGCGGGCATCACGCAAGCCGAGACTTTGGCTATGCAATTGGCTTTGGTCGTGGAAGGAGCTGCCATCACGGAGCGGAATCAGGAAAGCAGTGAATCTATCAGTCATGCCAAGTCATTGGCGAAAATGCTGATTCAGAATGCTCGCTCATAAGCAGCTGATTGATGAAAGATGTGTGTAGATTGATCCTGCCTTATGTGCAGAAAGGTTGATTGTGTTCAGTCCGATTAGCCGGTTGGGCTAATCGGGATGGCAGAGATTGTCAGCGTTGCCTTGGGTCATGGTAACGTGCCAGCCAATGGGCATAAGGAGGCGGAAGCACCCAGGCCGGATTTTCCTTGTTCAGCTCTTTGGCCGCTTGGTAAGTCCAGTGCGGGTTTTCCAGGTGGGCACGGCCTATCATCGCGATGTCCAGCTGTTCGTTGCGGATGGCCTGGTCGGCAAGGTCGGGCGCGCCGAAGCCCCAGGCAGATGAAACAGGGATATTGGCCTCGTTGCGCACGCGCTGGGCAATCGAGGCAAGGAACGCAGGCCCCCAGGGAATCCTGGCCTCGGGCGTGCTGAAGCCGATGCTGACGCTGAGCATGTCCAGGCCAAGCTGTTTCCAGTCATTGACCAGCTGGATGGATTCGCTCAAGGTCTGCTCATCTTGCCCGTCGAATTCCAGCACGCCGAAACGTGCGGTCAATGGCAGGTTTTCCGGCCAGACCTTGCGCACGGCAGCCAGGGTTTCGCGCGTGAAGCGGCCCCGGTTTGCCGCATTGCCGCCATATTCATCGGTACGCAGGTTGGAGTGGCTGGAGGTGAAGCTTTGCGCCAGGTAGCCGTGCGCGAAGTGCAGCTCCAGCCATTCGAACCCCGCTTCTACAGCACGTCGGGCGGCGTCGATGAAGTTTTGCTGCACCCGTTGGATGTCGGCAACGCTCATGGCGGTAGGCACGCGCGGCAACAAGCCGCCGAACGCCTTGGCCGAGGGCGCAATGGGTTGCCAGCCGCGCGGGTCGTTTTCAGGGATATGATCATCGCCTTCCCAGGGAATGTTGGCGCTGGCCTTACGGCCCGCGTGGGCGATCTGGATGCCGGGTACAGCCCCAGCGGCCTTGATCAGGGCTGCAATCTCGCGCAATTTCTCCGCTTGGGCGTCATTCCAGAGACCAAGACAATGTGGAGTGATGCGGCCTTCCGGCGCGACGGCCGTGGCTTCGACCACCACCAGCCCGCTGCCACCGCGCGCCAGCGCCGCATAATGCGCGGTGTGCCAATCGTTGGCCAAGCCGTCGATGGCCTTGTACTGGCACATCGGTGGCACGGCGATGCGATTTCTTAGTTCGACATCTTTCAGGCGGTAGGATGAGAATAAATCTGCCATATTGATCTCTCTTGATTGTGATGAATGTTGATGATCTGGGTTGAATGTGGAAATTGATTCAGGTTTAACTTCTATGGTTCCAATATATTCGAACCATAGGACTATGGCAACGACTATGTTAAATTTTGCCCATGAGACAAATCAAACACCCTTCCATCGAGCAGATCGAGTTGACGGACATCATGCATGCGCTTTCCGATCCTGCGCGGCTTGAGATCATTGCACTATTGGCGCGGGAAGGGCGGCAAATGGCGTGCAACGAGTTGGAGCTGAACCGGCCCAAGTCCAGCATGTCGCATCATTTCAAGATATTGCGTGCTGCCGGACTGGTCGAAACTCTCATTGAGGGTAAAGAGCACTTGAACTCCCTGCGCCTTGCCGAAATCGAGCAGAAGTTTCCCGGCTTGATGCAGTCTGTGCTGCAGGCGATTGATCGTACATAGGCCATATCCTGAAAGCGCCGAGGTCGTTTGCCGAACAGCGGATTCCCTTAATGCGGGCTGTTTAAAGCCTCGGTCAGAAACTCGATAAATGCGGTTAGTTTGGGCGTGGTCTGCTTTTCCTTGGGATAAACCGCATTCACTGGCCTTGGGGCTGGTGTATAGGCTTTCAGCACTTCTACCAGTGTGCCTTTTTCCAGGTCTTCGGTCATCAGTACTTTGGGCATCATGATGATGCCAATGCCTTTCAGTGCTGCAGCCCGCAAAGCCTGTCCATTGTTGGAGTCGAACCGGGAAGACAATGGTTTTCTGCCAACCGCCCCTTGTTGCAGGATTTTCCAGCCGCTGTGATTTCTCCAGTTGGTGAACCCCAGACACTGGTGCGATTGCAGGTCGGCCGGGTGATGGGGCATACCTGCCCTGGCAAGGTATGCCGGTGAGGCGCAAATGGCCAGTTCGAACAGGGAAAGCTGGCGGGCGATATACATCGAGTCTTGCAGTTCGCCGATACGGATGGCGACATCAAACCCTTCATCAATAATATCCACGAAGCGGTCGGATAAATCCAGGTTGATATTGACTTCGGGATATTGCAACAAGTAATCGCTGATGATCGGTGCCAGGGCAAATGCGCCAAACCAGATGGAAGCGCTCACTTTCAAGCTGCCTTTGGGGCTGCCGCGCATGATTTCCGCGCCAGCTTCCGCCTCTTCCACTTGCCGGATGATTTCCTTGCAGCGCTGGTAATAGTTACTGCCTATTTCGGTCAGATGCAAACGCCGGGTAGTGCGGTTCAGCAAGGTGGAGCCCAACCGATCTTCCAATGTATTGATATGCTTGCTCACCATGGCCTGCGAAAGCCTCAGCGCATTGGCGGCAGCCGTGAAACTACCGAATTCCACCACGGCAATGAATACTTGCATGCTATTGAAGCGGTCCATAATTGATTACTATTGGTAAATAATATTTTCAATATTACATGGTTTATCTGTTGTAAATAAGTCAGCACAATGCCTGTAAATTAATCACAGGAGTTTGTCATGGCAAGAGTAGTGCAGTTTGACCAGGTGGGCGGGCCGGAGGTGCTCAAGGTGGTGGATGTGCCTGTGCGCACACCCAATGCAGGAGAGGTGCGTATCAATGTGAAGGCTATCGGGTTGAATCGTGCCGAATCCATGTTTCGTTCGGGGGCGTATGTGGTTGGGCCGACCTTTCCTGGTTCCGGGATAGGGTATGAAGCATCAGGGATCATAGAGTCGGTGGGTGCCGGAGTGACAGGTTTCGCTGCGGGAGATGCCGTCAGCGTGATTCCTGCCTTCATGATGAATGATTATGCAATGTATGGCGAGCAAGTGGTGGCGCCCGCTTTTGCCGTGGTCAAGCATCCTGTGGGCCTGAGTTGGGAAGAAGCGGCTGCGACCTGGATGCAGTATGCGACGGTATATGGCGCGCTGGTCGCAATTGCCAGGCTGGCGAAGGATGATGTGCTATTGATTCCTGCCGCTTCCAGCAGTGTGGGGCTGGCCGCCATCCAGTTGGCGAATATGGTGGGCGCTATCCCTGTCGCATTGACGCGCAGCGAGGATAAAAAGCAGCGTTTGCTGGAAATGGGAGCCAGGCATGTCATCGCCACCGATACTCAGGATATCGTTGCGGAGGTGCGGCGCATCACCAATGGTGCGGGCGCTCGCGTGGTATTCGACCCGGTGGGCGGGCCGGTATTTGGACAACTGGTCCAGGCTGCCGCCCCATCAGGTATCTTGATTGCCTACGGTGCGTTGAGTCCAGAACCTGCATCATTGCCATTCCTGGACGTGTTTGGCAAGAGATTGACCATTCGGGGTTATGAACTGTTTGAATACACCATGGACAAGGTAGCGATCGAGCGCGTCAAAACCTTTATTGTCGATGGGCTCGCTTCCGGCAAGCTGAAACCCTTGGTGGGAAAGACATTCCCGCTGGAAGAGGTCGTGGCGGCGCATCGTTACCTGGAATCCAACCAGCAGTTCGGCAAGATTGTCTTGACGGTTTAAGTGTGGGAAGGGCGGGGAAACCTGCCGTAATTGATCAACGATTGCATGATATAGGAGGCAATATGAAAACTTTTTTGAGTATCGGTTCAGGCCCGGGGAATGGGTTGGCTACTGCAGAACGCTTCGCCCGCGAAGGTTTTCGCATCGTGTTGAGTGCGCGCAATGCAGACAAAACAGCTGCGCTGGCAGCGCAATTGCAGGATAAAGGGTATCAGGCGGAAACCAGGACGGTAGATGCCAGCGATCCTGCGGCAGTGGCAGCCTTGGTATCCGCGGTTGAGCAGCAATACGGCGCGATTGATGTATTGCATTACAACGCCGCCAACCTAAGACAGGCGACTTTGCAATCACAGCCGCGCGAGAGTTTTGTCGGCGACCTGGCGGTGAATATCGGTGGCGCGCTGGCGGCTGTCCAGGCAGCAAGCGCGAAAATGACGCAAAACAAGTCGGGCACCATTTTGCTGACTGGCGGCGGTTTCGCCTTGTACCCCAGCCCAGATTACCTATCCTTGAGCATAGGCAAGGCTGGCATACGCACGCTTACCCTCGGCCTGTTCGAGAGCTTGCGGAAAGAGGGTGTGCATATTGCCACGGTAACGGTGGCGACTTTTGTGACCGCGGGATCCAAGGAGGCGGAGGGTGTCGGGGAAAGATTCTGGCAGCTATATGCGCAGCCGGAGGCAGAATGGACTGCGGAATTGATGTATCCGGCCAGCTAGGCGGCTGAAGAGTTTTTGTCCAGAGGGGTAAGGAGCACTGTTTCCTGCCCCTTTGTTCTTTGTTTCGAAGGTTTCGTCCTGACGCTTTCCATGTGGCGGCTGATCGGCCTGCGTCCAAAACAATCCCTCAAGTAGTTGTCATGGCATGATCGCTGTAAAAGCTCGAATGGAAAGGTAAACAGCATGGGAGGGGATTCCCCTCCCGCTGTATCATTTGGCCTGGAAGGGATGGGCGCTTTCCTTGTATTGTGCCAATACCGTGGAAACTTTTGGCTCTTGATTGACCGCACTCCGGATAGCTTGCAATGTAGCGCGGTAATTCCACTCCTGCACCCGTTGATCAATGTCTGCACGGCTATACCTTTTCTATCTTGCTTGATCGTGTAGGGTTGTATGTCTCACGCATGACATCAATGCTCCTGTGGTGGGGCAGTTGGCTTTTTCCTTCTGATGCCATCCACGACCAGCACGTAGAACAAGGGCACGAAGAAGATAGCCAGGAATGTGGCCGTCAGCATGCCTCCCACTACCCCTGTGCCGATCGAATGCTGGCTGCCACTGCTGGGGCCATTGGCAAGCGCCATGGGCAGCACACCAAACAGAAAGGCAATCGAGGTCATGATGATGGGACGCAATCTGAGGCCTGCCGCTTCGATTGCGGCCTCGACTGTGGTTTTACCGTGCTTGTCCTTAAGCTCCTTGGCAAATTCCACAATCAGGATAGCGTTCTTGGCAGCCAACCCCATGGTGGTCAGCAAGCCCACCTGGAAAAAAACATCGGCAGATAGGCCTCTCAATAATGTGGCTGCTACTGCGCCAATAATGCCCAGTGGAACCACCATCATGACTGCCACGGGCACGGACCAGCTCTCATACAGTGCTGCCAGGCAAAGGAAGATGACCAATGCTGATAGTGTGTAGAGCAGCGTGGTTTGCGAGCCTGCCTGTCCTTCTTCGTATGAGATGCCTGTGTAAGCCAGCCCAATACCGGCAGGCAATTCCTGCATGATCCGCTCCACGGAGGCCAGTGCTTCACCAGTGCTGACGCCAGGAGCAGGCTGGCCGACAATTTCTACTGCGGGCACACCGTTGAAACGTTCGAGCTTCGGTGAGCCATAGATCCAGCGACCAGATGCAATGGCGGAGAAAGGCACCATCTGGCCGCTGTTGCTGCGCACAAACCATTTGTTGAAGTCTTCCGGCGCAATGCGGGCGCTGCTGATGCCCTGTACATACACTTTCTTCACTCGGCCACGATCAATGAAGTCATTCACGTAGGCTGAGCCCCAGGCCACGGACATGGTCTGGTTGATCTCGGTCAGGCTGATTTGCTGGGCGCGGGCGCGCTCTTCGTCAATGATGATTTCATATTGAGGTTCGTCATTGAGGCCATTGGGACGAACCAACGACAGCTTCGGATCCTGTGCAGCAAGCTGGAGAAATTTGTCGCGCGCCTGCATCAGGACCTCATGCCCCAAACCGGCCTGGTCTTGCAGAAAAATAGTTTGAAGTGAGTGTGCATGTCATGTTGCTTTTTGGCGTCAGGAGGAGAGGAGCTCCTGACGCGGGGCATGCGCTGTGGCCTCGCCTTGCTTTTTCCCTGCAATGTGCGCATTGTTTGCATATTGTGTTGCGATGAGTGTGTTTTATCACTTCGGATGACAAGCGGATGTAGAAAATGAAGACATGTATGCCGTTTGCCGAAGGTTCATGCGATGTTTTGCAAAGGAGAGGAAAATGAGAAAAACGATGGTTGGAATAGCTGCACCCGGAAAAATCACTCGGATAATCACCATGGTATTGGCGCTTGGCGTGACGATGCCATTACCCACTGCACTGGCGGATGAAACCAGTTGTTCCCCCTATACGCCGCTGGTGCAAGGGCAAGAGGATTTTGTCTATGTCTGGACGCTGGGCGTCAAGGGCATGGGCGACGAATCCGACAAGCTGGTCACTGTGGATACCAACCCTAGCTCCAAAACCTACGGCAAGGTCATCAACACCCTCTCTGTCGGCGGTCGAGGCGAAGCCCACCACATGGGCTTCACCGACGACCGGCGCTACATGTGGGCAGGCGCGCTGGACAGCAACAAAATCTTCATCTTCGACGTGGGCACCGACCCCGCCAAGCCCAAGCTGGTCAAGACCATCAATGACTACGTCGCCAAGACCGGCCTGGTCGGCCCCCACACCTTCTACGCCCTGCCCGGCCGCATGATCGTCGCCGCCCTGTCCAACGCCAAGGACCACGGCGGACAAACCGGCATAGCCATCTACAACAATGCCGGCGACTATGTCAGCACCACACTGATGCCGACCACCAACGGCGGCGACGGCTATGGCTACGACGCCGCCATCAACCCGCAGAAAAGCGTCATGCTCACCACCTCCTTCACCGGCTGGAACAACTACATGGCCGACCTCGGCAAGGTCGTGAAAGACCCCGACGCCATGAAGCAATTCGGCAACACCACCGTCATGTGGGACTACAAAGCCATGAAGCCGATCAAGATCTTCAACACCCCGGGCGCGCCGCTGGAAGCCCGCTGGTCGTTCGCCAATGGCGCCAACTGGGCCGTCACCACCACGGCGCTGACCTCCAAGGCCTATGTCTACATGCAGGATGACAAGGGTGAATGGCAGCAGCACGAGATCGGCACCATCGGCGACCCCTCCAAAATACCGCTTCCGGTCGACATTGCCATGACGGGCGATGGCAAAGGCATGTGGATAGACACCATGATGGATGGCACTACCCGCTACTGGGACATGACCAACCCGCTCAAACCCAAGGAAATCTATGTAAAAAAGATTGGCTCACAGGTAAATATGGTCTCCCCCAGCTTTGACGGCAAGCGGGTGTATTTCACGAGTTCCCTGCTCGCCAACTGGGATAAAAAAGCCAAGGACGACGAGCAATTCCTCAAGATGTATCACTGGGATGGCAAGGAACTGAAGCCTGGTTTCGAAATAGACTTTTACAAGCTGAAGCTGGGCCGTGCGCACCATATGAAATTCCAGGCGCGCGACCTCAAGACCTTGAAACCGTTGCGCGCGTCCACAGAAAGCGCCTTGAAGTTCGCTGCCAATCCGTAATGGGCCGTCATTTCTCGCCGATCCCGCCCAGTAAGATATGGAGATGATGCGTAAACGGTGGGGCAGATGGCTCTTCGCAGGGCTGGCGGCGGTAGCCGCCGCCTGTCTGGTCTATGCCTTCTATGGCCCTGACAGGCAGGCGGGATATGGGATGGATGCTGAACTGCAATCGCGGATCGCCCGGCAGGGCTTGGCGCCTGCCGGGACATACGAGCTGCACAGGATTTTCAAGGCATCCAGCTACGAGGTGCTGGACAGCCAGGGCAATGCCGTTCCGCTGGCGCAGTTCACGCAAAACAAGTACACCTTGCTCACTTTTTTCTATGAGTCATGTTCGGATGCCAAGGGATGTCCGTTCGCCATCACCACCTTGCATGCATTAAGAGGCTATCTGGAGAAAACGCCTGCGTTGGCCAGCGCGGTGCGCTTTGTCAATATCAGTTTCGACCCGATGCGCGACACGCCAGTCATGATGGCAGGGATGGAGAAAAGCATGCAGCAAGGCAAGGCGAAACCTGCGACGGAGTGGCGCTTCCTGACCACGCAGGATGTTGATCATCTCATGCCCATCATTGATGGCTTCGGCCAGAACGTGGAGGTGGTTTTGGATGCGGAAACCGGGGAGGCAACCATGCAATATCAGCATGTGCTGAAAGTATTTCTGATCGACCGCGAGGGGTATGTGCGGGAGATATACTCCGCGCTGGATCTGTCGCCGGAAGTGCTGCTGAACGATATTTATACCTTGGCAATGGCTGACCAGACACGGCATTAACAGCTGTTTTTGCAAATTTAGGGTAGGCAATGGCCATCAGGAAACAATATAAACAAGCCATGATCGTAATGGCGGCAATGCTGTTGGGGGCGCTGATATGCGCCCTGTTTTTCAAGTTGGGTGAACAGAAGCCAGCCGCTTTGCAGGGCGAAACTTACCAGCTGCCGGTAGAAGACATACTGGGGCTACCCGAGCTGCACATTCCCGAAGACAATCCCTTGAACATGGCAAAAGTAGCGCTGGGCAGGAAGCTATTCATGGACCGTCGCCTTTCCCACAACAACACCATCTCATGCGCCATGTGCCATGTACCCGAGCAAGGTTTCACCGTCAATGAACTGGCCAGGTCCGTGGGGATCGAAGGCCGTTCCCACCGGCGCAACGCACCCACTGTCGTCAATGCAGCCTTCATGCACCGGCTGTTTCACGACGGTCGCGAACCCATCCTCGAAGACCAGGTCATTGACCCCATCGTCGCATTCAACGAAATGGGCAATCCCGCCGTGGGCTATGTAGTGGAAAAAGTCAGCCAGCTGCCGGACTATGACGGCATGTTCGAAGCCGCCTTTGGCGGCAAGGCCACGCTGGACAGGCTGACCAAAGCCATCGCCGCCTACGAGCGCACCCTGGTGTCCGGCAACTCCAGGTTCGACCGCTACATGTACGGTGGGGACAAACAGGCCATGACCGCCTCGGAAATCAACGGCATGAAAGTATTTGCCGGCAGGGGCCGCTGCATCGTATGCCACACCATGGGCGAGAAAAACGCCCTCTTCACCGACCAGCAATTCCACAACACCGGCATCGGCTACAAACTGAATAACGTGCCCTACGACCAGGAGAACAACACCATGCCGATTCAGCTTGCTCCCGGCATCATTGTCGAAGCGGACTTGACGCTGGTGGATGAAGCCAGCGAAGCTATCCCCAACGATGTCGGGCGCTTTGAAATCACGGAAAACCCTGACGACCGCTGGGCATACAAAACGCCTACATTGAGGAATGTCGCATTGACCGCGCCTTACATGCATGATGGATCCTTGATGACGCTGGAAGACGTAGTCGAGTTCTATGACAAGGGCGGAGAAGAGAACCCGCTGCTGGACCCATTGCTGAAGCCGTTGCGATTAACCGCTGTCGAGAAGCAGGATCTGGTTGCCTTCATGAAGGCGCTCACCGGCTCCAATATGGCAAGGCTCGCCCAGGAGGCGAGGGCGGCTTATTATCTTTCCCCTGTCGAAAGGCCGTAGGTGACCATGGGCATTTATCGTCGAGTCATTGTGATTGTTGTATTGCTCCTGATGGCGTGTGGTGGAGTTTATCTCTATCGAAGCCAGGTGGTGGATGAAAATTATACGGGCCAGCAGGAGGATTTCTACTCACATCGTTATCCCGACCAGCAAGGCAAGGCATTTGATTTCGCGGGATTACAAGGCAGAGTGACGGTGGTCAATTTCTGGGCGACCTGGTGTGCGCCATGTAGAAAGGAAATTCCCGATTTGTCGGCCATTAGCCAGGACTATGCGCAACGTCGTGTAGCCGTGATCGGTATCGCGGCGGATGATCTGCCTGCAATACAGGAATTCCTGCAAGCCATCCCTGCCAGCTATACATTCGTTGCGGCTGAATTTGATGCCATGGCCATCAGCCGCGACTTGGGCAATACAAAAGGGATTTTGCCGTTTACAGTGCTGATGGATGGAGATGGGAACATCATCACGCGTATCTCTGGCCTTGTCCATCCAATGGAGTTGCGAGCCATGCTGGATAAGGCCGTGGCTGGCCAAATAAGCAATTGAGGTGTGTATGAAAACAGTTAAAACAAAGGCTTTTGATGAGCCTTTGTTTTTAGAAGTGCTAGTTTGATCAGCAGGCAGAATCAGACGAAAACCTATCGGTACTGTAGCCGTGACGGTATCTGAAAGTTAAGTCAATGATTGTTAAATGTTTTTGATGAATTAGAGTGAGGTGAGGGAGTCTTATCTTGCTAATGATTGGTACCGATGGGTATAGTGATGGCTGTGCCTATCAATACTGCATGGCTTTTATACGGCTCCTTGATTCTTTCTGGGCACCGCACTGAAAGATGTCCATGATACGGATCATCGTCCTAGCCTGCCTGGGATTCGTCGCAGCCTCGGCGCTTGCGACCTGGGTCTATGGCGTCTTCGCGGCCCGGGTCCAGGGAGAAGCTTCCTACGCGCTACCGGTGGAGGATAGGCAGATGCTGCTTGACCAGCGCATCGGCGCCGTGACGGATGCGCACCCTGGCGAAAGCGGCCTGCATTTATTGGCCGAGAACCTGGACGCCTTTGCCGCGCGCGGCCTTTCAGCACGCAAGGCTGGGCGTTCTCTGGACCTGATGTACTACATATGGCACGACGACCTGACGGGCCGCCTGCTTCTGGCCGATGCATTGGCAGCGGCGGAGCGCGGCGTGCGCGTCCGGATATTGATCGACGACATCGGCACCAGCAACACCTGGGACGCAATGATCGCGTTGGCGCATCATCCGCAGATCGATATTCGCATCTTCAACCCGACCCGGGCACGGGCAGACAGTTTGCGGCGCGGCATCGAAATGGCATTGCGGGCATACAGCGTGACGCGGCGCATGCACAACAAAGCCTGGATCGTCGACGGGCGTATCGCGATCCTGGGCGGGCGCAACATCGGAGACGAATATTTCGATGCATCGGAGAACACCAATTTCCGTGATATGGACGTGCTGGTGATGGGGTCTGCCGTCGCACAGACCGAGAAGATTTTCGACGACTACTGGAACAGCGGCGTGGCGCTGCCGATCGACAGGCTTTCGCCGCTGAAAGATCCCAAGGCGGCGCTTGCGCAAGCAGCCTCCGGCTTGAGCGCCGCAGCGAGCGAGGCGGCGGCCCAGCCTTACCTGGGGCGCCTTGCCGAGCGGATTTCGCTTCTCGATCCCGAGCAAGAACAGCCCTATTGGACGGAAACCGCACGGGTAGCCGCCGATCCGCCGCAAAAGGTGCTGGGCAGGCGCGGTGAGAACTGGCTGATGCACGAATTGCTCCCGCTGTTCGAGGCTGCTCGGGAACGACTCGACATTACCTCGCCCTATTTCATCCCTGGAGAAAAAGGCACGGCGATACTCACCGCCATTGCCGCAAAAGGCGTTTCAGTGTCGGTCCTGACCAACTCCCTCGCCGCCACCGATGTGGCAGCGGTCCATGGCGGCTATGCGCGTTACCGTGTTCCGCTGCTTCGGGCGGGGATCGGGCTCTGGGAGCTGCGGCCGGAGAATCGGGAAAGCCATATTTCCCTGCGCGGATCGAGCAGGGCGAGCCTGCATACCAAGGCTTTCACTGCCGATGGTCATTTGGGGTTCATCGGCTCGATGAACCTCGATCCGCGCTCGACTTCCCTTAACACGGAAATGGGAGTGCTGTTCGATTCCGCAGACCTGGTGGCGAAGATGGAAGAGGTCTGGAAGCGCGACACAGCGCCTGCGCGCAGCTATCAGGTCCGCTTGACGCCAGGGGACAAGCTGGAATGGCGTGCAAGCCAGGATGGGCAAGTCGTCCGCTACGACTACGAACCTGAAGCCTCGTTGCTGCGCCGGCTTAGCGCGCGAATCATTGGGTTGCTGCCGCTGGAGTCACAGCTTTAATCCGTAGAGGTTGTCTGATACTAATGAGAGGAAAGCAAGGAATAGCGGAGCGGTGGCGGGAATTGTCGAAGGTCATTGTCGATCAAGCCATCGGCATTCCAAAGGGCAAGGGAGGATGAATTTACTTGAAGCAGGCGTATCCAAGGCCACGATGTACGCCTGCTTTCCCAGCAAGAAAGCGATGTTCACTGCAGTAATCGAGCGCGAATGCGCGGTGATGACCGAATCGTCCCTACCATACAGATTGTTGCTGGCGGCATTGCCACGGCCCTTGCCGACCTGGGCATGTCCTATTTGCGGCTGGTGCTTTCACCTTCCGCCATGGCCTTGTTCCGCGTTGTCGTGGCCGAAGCACCACGGTTTCCTGACGTGGGGCGCCGGTTCTATCTGACAGGCCCCAAGGTGGTGAATGAAAAGATAGCGGCTTGCCTGACCGAAGCTGCGCAAGCAGGCGAGGTCAACATTCAATCCATCGGCGCTGGCGCAGCGGCCTCGTTGTTCATCAGCATGGTGCGTGGCGAGGCGCAGCTGGAATGTCTGCCCCATCCAGCTGCCAAGCCTTCAGCCGCACAAATGGATATTTGGGTGCAAAACGCAGTGACAACTTTCCTTGGCGCATATGGCGCTGCCAAATTACCTTCCGGCTAAAGCTAATTGACTACAGAAATTGGATTCCAGTCTCTTGTGATCGGGTAATTTCCCTGGGGCACCAGTTCCGTTTCTCTTGAGCCGTCAAGCTGCCTGACGCTTGTATTCAGTGATGACGGTTAAATTGCATGCAAATATCCTGCTTGTGCCCAGAATTTGGCTGTATTGATAAGTGTTTGGGTTGATAGGTAAATCAGTCCAAAGAAACCCGGTGTGCCTTATAATCACGGTCTTGATCGTGATGATTTGTCGTGCAGGAGTGGTTTGATGTCGGAAGAGTTTGAGGATATGGCGGTCCATCAGTTGCATTTGAGCTACAGTGCCCAGCAGGATCGCATGTTGCTGAAAGTCAACCTGGACGATACGGAGCTGAATGCCTGGCTGACACGGCGCATTGTCCGAGTGTTGTGGGGATTGTTGCAGGACAGCGAGCTTTCTCCTGCGACGATGCCGGAGATGATGGCTGTAACTGCGGAAGAGTTGGTGGAACATTTCGCACAGAGTGCCATCGCTCTGCCCATGATGCGCCAGGGAGCCATGATGTCCGGCGCCTATCACGACGCAAAAACTACCGATGCCGGGCCGTTTGTGTTGATTACTGACTGCAAGCTGGTCAATATGGACCATACGGAGTCTCTGCTGGAGTTGCATAGTCAGGCTGGCGAGATTTATAGCTTGGCCATGACCGCTGAATTGAGCCATGCTCTTACGACCATGCTGCAATTGGCATCGCAGGAAGCGAGCTGGGACTTGGGGCTGGCAACGGACCGCATCGTGCTGGCTAATGAAGCCGCACCCTATGTGCTGCACTAAAATTTCTAGAGCGCATGGCGGATAGTAACGCATCCCTGTTGCAGCGTAGCCTGGCCGCCGTCTGGCATCCCTGCACGCAGATGAAGCAGCACGAAACCCTGCCGCTGGTGCCTATCCGGCGCGGGGAGGGCGTGTGGCTGGAGGATTTTGATGGCAAGCGCTACCTGGACGGCGTGAGCTCCTGGTGGGTCAACCTGTTCGGGCACAATCATCCGCAGATCAAGGGCGCCATCACGGCGCAATTGGAACAGCTTGAACATGTGATTCTCGCTGGCTTTACCCATGAGCCGGTCGTGCGATTGTCCGAACGCCTTTCCGCGCTGACTGGCCTGGGTCACAGTTTTTATGCTTCCGACGGCGCCTCTGCCACCGAGATTGCGCTCAAGATGAGCTTCCACTACTGGCGCAACCGCGGCCAGCTTGGGAAAACACGTTTCCTCAGTTTGCAAAACGGCTACCACGGCGAAACCCTGGGCTCACTCTCTGTCACTGATGTAGCATTGTTCAAGGATACCTACGCGCCATTGCTGCGGGAATCGGCCGTCTTGCCCAGCCCGGACTGGCGGTTGGCGGAAGCTGGCGAGAGCCCTGAGCAATATGCGCTACGATGCGCTGACGATGCCGAGGCTTATGTCGCCAAACATGCGGGAGAGCTTGCCGCTGTGATCGTGGAGCCCTTGGTGCAGTGCGCCACCGGCATGGCGATGTATCACCCGATATACCTGCAACGCTTGCGGGCGATTTGCGATCGTTATGATATCCATCTGATTGCGGATGAAATTGCTGTGGGCTTTGGTCGCACCGGCACCATGTTCGCGGTGGAACAGGCGGGCATATTGCCTGATTTCATTTGCTTGTCGAAAGGTATTACCGGCGGTTATCTGCCGCTTTCCGTCGTGCAGACGACGGACGATATCTATGCTGCTTTTTACGACGACAGCGTCGTGCGGGGTTTCCTGCATTCGCATAGCTATACCGGCAATGCGCTGGCCTGCAGCGCCGCGCTGGCAACGCTGGATATTTTCGTCCAGCAGGATGTGCTGGCCGCCAACCGCTGCAAAACCGATTATCTCAACCGCAAGCTGACGGCATGGCAGGATTTACCGATTGCCCATGTGCGCAACCTTGGCATGATCTGGGCATTCGATGTGATGGCTGATCAGCCAGGATTCCAGCAAAGGTTCTACCAGGCAGCACTGCAACGCGGCCTGTTGCTGCGGCCCGTGGGCAATACGGTGTACTTCATGCCGCCATATGTCATTAGCGAAAGCGAAATGGACTGGATGCTGGAACAAGCCATGGCAGCGCTCAAGGAGAGTCTATGAGGTTGTGGCTGGGATGTTTCCTGCTGCTGGCGGGTGTCAGCGCGCATGCTGCATTGCCGGGGCCGGTCAGCGAATTGCTGAGAAAGAATGGTATTCCTGCCGAAAATGTTTCGGTTTACGTGCAACGGATTGATCAGCAAACCCCGTTGGTTAATCATCAAAGCGACCGGCCCATGAAGACGGCTTCAACCATGAAGCTGCTGAGCACCTATGCTGGGCTGGAGCTGCTGGGCCCGGCCTATCGCTGGCGCACCGGGGTTTACCATGATGGCAGGCTGGAAAATGGCGTGCTGCATGGCAACCTGATCATTCAAGGGCGCGGCGATCCTTATCTGTTGGCGGCGGACATGCGTGCGATGCTGGAAGACCTGAAGCTGGCGGGCGTGGACGAAATCCGCGGCGATATCGTGTTCGATACCCATTATTTTGCCCGGCGCTTCCATGATGCTGCCGAATTCGATAGCAAGCCGCATGCGCCCTACAACGCCACGCCCAGCGCACTGGCCGTCAATATCAAATCCACCTCGTTCTATTTCCTGCCCGCAGGAAACAAGCTGACCATAGAGGCAGACCCTGCGCTGCCCGAGATTCGTATCCGCGATGAAATGAACCTGGTGCGCGGCGAATGCGGAGACTGGAAAAGCAATCTGCGCTTTGTGGTGGAGCCACAGCCGGACGGGGTGGCGGTGACTTTCAAAGGCCAGTATCCAGCGGCCTGCGGCAGCAAGACCCTGGAGCTGAACGTGCTGGAAGATGGGCCGTATGCCTATGGCCTGTTCCGCAGCAGCTGGCTGTCGCTAGGTGGCAAACTGCAAGGCGGATGGCGCTATGGGGCTTTGCCGGAAAACGCGCAGCACTTAGTGACGCACGATTCCCAGCCCTTGTCCGAAATCATCCGCACTATCAACAAATACAGCAACAACCTCATGGTGCGACAGCTATTTTTGACCATAGCGGCGGAACGCGTTGCCAGCCCCGCGACCGAGGCGGACGGTATTTTCGCCATCCGCGCATGGCTGGCCAGCAAAGGGCTACACTTTCCCGAATTGGTGCTGGAGAACGGCTCCGGGCTGTCGCGTGACGAGCAGATCACGGCCAGGCACATGGCGGATTTCCTGCGGGCTGCCTATGCCAGCCCGGTGATGCCGGAATATCTTTCCGCGCTGCCCATTCCCTCGGTGGACGGCACCATGGCCAACCGCCTGCGCAACAGCCCCGCGCGCGGCAGCGCGCATTTGAAAACGGGCACTATCAATGGCGTCAGCGCGCTGGCGGGTTATGTGCATGACCGCAAAGGGCGGCGCTGGGTGACGGTTATCATGGTGAATGATCCCAAGGCCACGGCCTCGCGCACGGCCCAGGATGCGCTGATCGACTGGGTGTACCAACAGCCCTGAGGCAGTCCCGAGCGCACAGCCTGGCATAATCTCTGTATGATATTGCCTTCGTGCGGCGCGCAAGTGCGAGTTGCCTGTGCGTTGGTGTTGTGCAACCTGCTATCGGAGTAATCCATGAAACCAATTGCCATGCTGGCGAGTGCTTTTGTGCTGGCTATGCTAACCATGAGTGGCTGTTCAGCCGATACCAATAGTGACAAGGAAAAAGTTGTAATGAGTAATAACATCACTGAATTGCAGAAAATTGATACCCAAGTGGGCGAAGGCCGCGAGGCAGAGGCTGGCCTGAATGTCACCGTGCATTACACAGGCTGGCTGTATGACCCCAGCAAGCCTGACGGCAAGGGCGCCAAGTTCGACAGCTCGCTGGACCGTCGCGAACCTTTCGTTTTCTACTTGGGCGGCGGTCAGGTCATCCGCGGCTGGGATGAAGGCTTTGCCGGCATGAAAGTAGGTGGCAAGCGCACCCTCATCATTCCACCGGAATATGGCTACGGTGCGCGTGGCGCGGGCGGTGTCATTCCTCCGAACGCTACCCTGGTGTTTGATGTGGAACTGCTGGGCATCAAGTAAATTGCCCTGAAGCGCAACGCCTGATGACACTATGTCTCAGGCGTTTTTTCTGGTTGTGATGAATGTCGAAGTGAAATGAAGGTCAAGCAAGATGAAAGCACGGGTTAAATGGGTTGAGAATGTCTGTTTCATGGGAGAGTCGGAAACCGGTCATGCGGTAGTGCTGGATGGCGCTCCTGACGCGGGTGGCCGCAATCTCGGCATGCGTCCCATGGAAATGCTGCTGATCGGCATGGGCGGCTGCACCTCGTTCGACGTGGTGACCATCCTGAAAAAATCCCGCCAGCCAATTACTGACTGCGTGGCGGAAATCAGCGCGGAGCGCGCTGACGAAATTCCCAAGGTATTCACCAAGATTCATGTGCATTTCGTCGTCACCGGCAAGGGCTTGAACCCGGCCCAAGTCGAGCGTGCGGTCAAGCTGTCGGCGGAAAAATACTGCTCGGCTTCCATCATGTTGGGCAAGGCGGCGGAAGTGACGCACGATTTTGAAATCCGCGAGGCGGAGCTTTGAGTCGGCCACAAGGCATGCAGGGGCTGCGCCATGTGGCCCTGTTCGTGCAGGATATCGAAGCCTGCCTGCATTTTTACGTTGACATCCTCGGCATGGAAATCGAATGGCAGCCGGATGCGGATAATTACTATCTGACCTCCGGTCATGACAATCTGGCTTTGCATCGTAGCCAGGAGGCCGTCAGCGGCAAGCAGCGCCTCGACCATATCGGTTTTATCATCAGTCAGCCTGAGTTGGTAGATGAATGGCATGCGCACTGCGTTGAACATGGCATCAAGATACTCATGCCGCCCAAAACCCACCGTGACGGTGCGCGCAGCTTCTATTGTGCTGATCCTGCCGGCACGCATGTGCAGATCATCTATCACCCGCCGATTTCGGGTAAACCCTGATTTGATGGATTAAATGAATAAAACAAAAGCCCCGCATGCGGGGCTTTTTTGTGGCATTTTCCAAATAATTTAGATAGCTCTGAGCTGCAGGGTAGCGTTATTCGTGATGATGTCGAGCAGGCGATCGATATTGGGATGCTTGCCAGGGTTGGCTTCTGCATCTGCAGTGTGCTCGGCATAAAGCTCCAAACCGTATTGAGCCGCTGTTGTATCCAGGTGGCCAAATTTTTGCAACAGGTGTTGGTAAACCTTGACTGAGCCTTGGCTGCCGGGTTTGTTTTCAATTTTCCCGACGACATGGCCGTCTTGGTCGAGCAGTTCGATGCTTTGCAAATGGTCGCTGGGCTCAAGTCCAGCCAAGGTTTCGCTGAATGTTTTCATAAGTGATATGTGGTTGTTGTCATGATCTTGGACAGCATGCGCATGCTTGCCTTGACCGGCAATGGCAGCTTGGCTGCGCCGTGGTTGATAGCCTGTTGCGCATGGCCTGCTTCGTCTTCCTGCATCTGGCTGACGATGGCACGGCTTTTCTGGTCGTGAGTAGGTAATGTTTCCAGGTGATGGGCCAGATGCTTGCCGACCTGGTACTCGGTTTCTGCGACAAAGCCGAGGTTCCAGCGATCGCCTAGCACACCAGCCAATAGGCCCAAGCTGAAGGAGCTACCATAAAATAATGGGTTTAGCAGGCTGGTATGGCTGCCTAGTTCTTTGATGCGCTTTTCACACCAGGCCAGGTGGTCGGTTTCTTCCTGGGCGGCAGATTTAAGCGCGGCAGCTGTTGCAGGATTGCGTGCCGTGATGGCTTGCCCGATATAAAGCGCCTGCGCGCATACCTCGCCGGTATGGTTGACACGCATGAGCGCTGCGGCGTGCTGTTTATCCTGTTTTTCTGTGAGTGTTTCAGGCAGGGTATGACCAGGACATGGGCGCTGGCTGGCTGGGGTGGCCAACAATGTACGCAGGCTTTTATCGAAGGCAATAATGAAGCGGTCTAGCATGAGAGAAAAAGTAAAAAGTTGACAGGCCGCCAACTGGCGGCCTGGAGCTAGATTATTTGCGTTGCAGTATATGCAGGCCCTTGAGCAGGTTGAGCGCCTGGTTGAACTGGTAATCAGCCTTGGAGCCAGGCTCGATCGGGGCAGCAGGCTTATCCTTTTGCTCCTTGTCATCTGCTGGCGCAGGTGCTGGCTCTTGCTTGTTCTCTTCCGCAGGCGCTGGGGCAGGCACTACGACAGGTTCTTCCCCATCCTTGGGATTGCTCAGGTGGCGGGTCAGGTCAGCTTCACGCAGCATCGCGCCATGGTCCTGAGTATTCACGGTGGCTTCTTCCACGATGATGTCGGGAACAATCCCCTTGGCCTGGATGGAGCGGCCCTTGGGCGTGAAGTAGCGCGCTGTCGTCAGCTTGATAGCTGCGCCGTTGTTCATTGGCAGGATGGTCTGCACGGAGCCCTTGCCAAAGGTCTGGGTGCCCATGATGACGGCGCGTTTGTGGTCCTGCAAAGCGCCTGCCACGATTTCAGAAGCAGAAGCAGAGCCGCCATTGACCAGCACGACGATAGGCAAGGTTTTGAGATCGGCAGGCAGGTCACGCAGGTAATCCGCACGCGCGCCGCCACGCACGTAGTTTTCCGGGTTGGCAGTCAGACGCATCTTGGCTTCTTCCCCCCTGCCTTCGGTATAAACTACCAGCTCATCCTTGGGCAGGAATGCGGCAGAAACGCCTACGCCGGCATTCAACAGGCCGCCTGGATTGTTGCGTAAGTCGAGGATCAGGCCCTGGAAGGATTCCTTGTTCTGCTCGCGCAGGGTTTTAAGTGCTTTGGCCAAGTCTTCACCGGTATGTTCCTGGAACTGGGTGATGCGGATGTAAGGGAAACCAGGCTCGGCCAGCTTGAATTTCACGCTCTGGGTCTTGATGATGGCGCGTGTGAGTACGAAGGTGAGCGGCTTGGCCTCGCCCTTACGCAACACGGTTAGGGTGATCTTGGTGTCCGGCTTGCCGCGCATGCGTTTGACGGCATCGGTGAGCGTCATGCCTTTCACTGGTGTGTCATCCAGTTTCATGATGAGGTCGCCGCTCTTGAGTCCAGCCTTGTAGGCCGGAGTGTCCTCGATTGGGGCTACGACCTTGACGAAGCCGTCTTCCATGCCGACTTCAATGCCCAGGCCGCCGAACTCGCCCTGCGTGCCAGCCTGCAAATCCTTGAAGGCATCAGCATCCAAATAAGCAGAGTGGGGATCCAGGCCAGACAGCATGCCGTTGATGGCCTCAGTCAGTAGTTTCTTGTCTTCTACCGGTTCTACATAGTCGCTTTTGATCTTGCCAAAGACCTCGGCAAACGTCCGCAGATCATCCAGCGGCAATTGCGGCTTGGCTTCTTTGTCCGCAATGGCGGAGTAACTCAGGCTCAGCATGACTCCAAGCAGCGGTCCTGCAACAATCAAGCCGATCTTCTTAAGTTTGCGCATGTAAAACAATTCCTCGGTGGAAAAAGGTCAATGGTGGATTGTAAAGGTTATCTAGGGCGGATCAGGAAGTTTTGGGTTCATTTTCCGCTATTTATTTTGTCAATGCAAAACGATGCAAAGTATCGCACAGACATTTTTTGCTTTTCAATCATTTGGGCGCTAAATTCTTCAAATTTGACACGGAGACGGTACAAAATGGATTCACATGAGGTGGAAATCGAATATTGCACACAGTGCCGCTGGTTGTTGCGTGCGGCCTGGCTGGCGCAGGAGTTGCTCACAACTTTTGAATCAGACCTTGGCAAGGTGGCGCTGGTTCCGGGAACGGGTGGTATTTTTGAAGTCAGCCTGAATGGTGAGCTGCTGTTTTCTCGCAAGGAGCACGGGCGGTTTCCTGAATCCAAGGAGTTGAAGCAGTTGGTGCGCGACCGCATTGATCCTGAACGTGATTTGGGGCATAGCGACAGAAAGTAGCCAAGCGATGATAAAGTTTGAAACGGTAAAAATTTAGCAAACCTATTTAAATGTAAATCATTATCATTTATGATGTGTCTTAACTGAAATGCAGTGTAAAGGTACATCACAAATGAATGCATTTAATCACTCTGAAATAAACGCATTGCGCCGCGGGCGCGAAACTCCTGTGCAGCAGCGCGGCATGATTTCCAGCGAGTTGCTGGATGCCATGATCGCCAGTCAGTTTGCGACCTGTTACCAGCCCATCATAGACGTACAGTCATCTGAGGTGCTGGGGTATGAGGCATGCACGCAATACCGGTCGCGAGGCGGGCAGACCTTGCGCGCGGACAGATTGTACATAAGCTTGCGCGACCATCCCTTGCTGCTATTGCACCTGGAACTGGGCCTGAAAAAAATGCAGATCACTGAATTTCCGGGCGATGGCTGGCTGATGTTGGACTTAAATGTCGATAGCTTTTTCGCGGGAGGGGAGGGTGCAGATAACCCCATTCTGGCGTTGTTCAGGAAATATGCTTGGTCCGAGCGTGAGATCGTGGTCAACCTGGTTCAGCAGGATGCGCAACAGGATATTTGGCGCTCCCAGCAAGTCATGGAGACGTTGCAGCAGTCGGGCTTGACGGTGGCGTTGGAGGATGCAGGGATATGCTGGGGCATGTTTTCCCTGAATACTTTCCTGAGCGTGGCCATGGTGCAATTCAGCAGTCATGCTCTGCGCCAGCTGGATAGCAAGGCGGCTCAGGCAATGGTGGATTGGCTGGTGGGAGCGGCGCGCAAGCTTGGTGTGCAAACCGTGATGACCGATGTGGAGTCATGCGCTACCTTGGATTGGGCGCGCAAGCTGGGAGTAGATTGCGTGCAAGGGCCATTATTCGCCAGGCAGAACCTGCAAATAAGCTGAATCTTAGCTTGGTCGAGCAGATTTAATAGCAGGAAGGAGTTGTATTGTTATTTTAAATAAATAATAATTATTATCATTATTGTTATATAAGAAGCGGTATCGGTTCCAATCATGAGTGCAGCTAAGTATCAGCGCTACTGGCAGCGTCCCTCTGACGATAAAGTGGAAAAACTGTTATCGACTTGGGAGCATGCCATTCGCCAAGGAAACGAGGCTTATACCGAGAACCGGACGCAATTGGCTTTACAGCAATACCAGCTTGCGCTCAGGCAGGCTAAATTACTGCTCAGGGAATATGTGCAGGCGAAGG
This sequence comes from Methylobacillus sp., assembly GCF_036844465.1. Taxonomy (NCBI): domain Bacteria; kingdom Pseudomonadati; phylum Pseudomonadota; class Betaproteobacteria; order Nitrosomonadales; family Methylophilaceae; genus Methylobacillus; species Methylobacillus sp. The sequence goes on along the minus strand of NZ_DAIUFW010000007.1, from coordinate 82,236 downwards.
CAGGGGAGAAGCCTTCGCATGGGAGATTTTCAGTAGACCAGATCTTGGCTGCTTATGTAGTGTCTCACCACAACCTTGCAGATGCCCACATCCGGCAAGGTGATGTGCATACGGCGGCGTGCCGCTTGTGCGAAGTGCATCGTTGCCTTTCATGCATCTGTTCCGATCCCGCCTTTCATGGCGAACTGCGTGATGCTGCGCAGCGCCACGGGCGTCATACCTACCACGCATTACTGACTTTCAACCGCCTGTATCAGCAGGTTTCTCCACTGGTGGAGAAGACGTTGCATGCCTGCGGACAATTCTGCGCACTACAAACACAAACCATGCATTGACCCCAAGGCAACGAGATTTTCTGTCTAAAAAGGCTTAAGATAAGCGCTTGCCGTATCTGGATTTCTATTCCCCTTTCAATTTTCAACACTGAGGAGTGAAATAATGTCGTATACCTTACCCCCGCTGGATTATGCTTATACTGCGCTGGAGCCTCATATCGATGCGCAAACCATGGAAATTCACCACACCAAGCATCACCAGACTTATATCAATAATGTCAATGCGGCTCTGGAAGGCACGGAGTTTGCTAACGAGCCAGTAGAAGCAATACTGGTAAAACTGGATAGCTTGCCGGAAAACCTGCGCGGTCCGGTACGCAATAATGGTGGCGGTCATGCCAACCACAGCCTGTTCTGGAAAGTCATGTCTCCTCAAGGCGGCGGCGAGCCAACCGGCGCGTTGGCAGAAGCCATCCAGAAGGACATTGGCGGGTTTGATGCATTTAAGGAAGCATTTACCAAAGCAGCTTTGACTCGTTTCGGCAGCGGTTGGGCATGGCTTTCCGTCACGCCAGAGAAAAAGCTGGTCGTGGAAAGTACAGGCAACCAGGATAGTCCGCTGTCGCAGGGCAATACTCCGATTCTCGGGTTGGACGTCTGGGAGCATGCCTATTACCTGCACTACCAGAACCGCCGTCCAGAGTATATCGGAGCCTTCTTCAATGTCATCAACTGGAATGAAGTGGCACGTCGCTATCAGGCTGCCCTGGCTTAACCCTACGGCTTAATCCATACAGATAATCACGCAAAATGAACTTTCCTCATATGATCGCTAACAGCCGACCAAGAATCTGGTATTGGATGATGGGGCTGACAGGCATGGTGCTGGTTCTGCTGGTACCTTGGCTGAGCGAGTGGGGGCAGGCAGCCTGGGGCGTTCCCCAGGTGCGTGATGCTTTTCTGGGAGGTATGGTGGCGGCATTGGCAACTGCCGCAGGAACATTGCCAGTATTGTTCTGGAAGCGGCTGCCTGATCGCGTAATGGACACCTTGTTTGGTTTCGGCGCTGGCGTCATGCTGGCCGCCAGCGCTTTTTCGCTGATCGTGCCCGGCATCGAGGCGGCGCAGGCGCAGGGAGCCGGCCCTTGGGGCGCCGCTTCAATCGTCGGCGGGAGCATTATCATTGGCGCTGCCCTGTTGCTGGCATTGGAACACTGGATACCTCATGAGCATTTCATCAAGGGTATGGAGCGTGAAAATACCCTGGCATTGAAGCGTACCTGGCTGTTCGTATTCGCCATTGCCTTGCATAACGTCCCTGAGGGATTGGCAATTGGCGTGGGTTTTGCGGGCGGTGATGTGGTGCGGGGCGGGGCGTTGGCAACCGGGATTGCGATTCAGGATATACCGGAAGGCTTTGTCGTGGCGATGGCGCTGGCAGTCGTGGGTTACTCACGCAAGACTGCCATCATGCTTGGTATCGCCAGCGGCCTGGTTGAACCCGTGGGAGCAGTATTGGGCGCGGCGATCATAAGTTCTTCAGCCACCTTGTTGCCGTGGGGCTTAAGTGTGGCGGCGGGTGCCATGCTGTTTGTGGTGAGTCACGAAATTATCCCTGAATCTCATCGCAAAGGACATGAAGTCTTTGCGACCAGCGGGCTGATTATTGGTTTTGTACTGATGATGATGCTGGATACGGCCCTAGGTTAAAGGTCGCCAGCTTCAGATCTGATATATCTTAAAATATCTTCTGGAAGTCGGTGCTAATGGCCGTTGTCGATGCGGCGCGCGCCATTGAAGCGCTTTGCCCAGTAACCTTCCGACATATCGACAACCTGAACACTACCGCCTGAACTGGGCGCGTGGATGAATTTATGGTTGCCGAGGTAGATGCCTACATGTGAAAACGCGGATCTCAAGGTATTGAAGAAAACCAGATCGCCAGGTTGCAATTGTTCCTGTGACACAGGCTGGCCAAGCTGGCTGATGGCTTTTGCACCATGCGGCAGGGTCATGCTGGTGGACTGCTGAAATACATAACGCACAAATCCGCTGCAATCGAACCCGGTTTCCGGGGATTTTCCGCCATAGTTGTATTTGATACCGGTTAGGCTCAATGCATTGATGAGCACTTCCTGCATGGCATCTGTCCATTCCTGGGCGGTTTCAACGGCTTCTTGCTGGAGTTGCCTTGAGGAAGGAAACTCGGCAGCGAGAGCGTTAGATGTCGCATTGAGCAGAACCAGCGCTGAGAAAATAACGGCTAATTTCATAGGCATCCCTATATCTTATAAGGTTGTTTTCGGTGCTGTAAACCAATACTTTAATTTTTCATGAAACTCAGCCATCGTTCGCCTGTCTTGTTCGGAAGGGGGGAGCCAAGATTATGGCTTGGTGTAAAATAGCGATTCGACGCTGGAATGAAGGCATGACATCATGAATCCAAGCACTTATCCACTTGTGCAGGTACCGACGCCAAAGCATGAAGATGCAAGGCGGCGCGAGCTGTTGCATCACCTGAGCCCTGAAGAAATGGAACAAACCCTGTCAGAGTATGCCAGACACTTCAAGTTGAGCCCGCGTGAGCGAGCGCGATTGCTGGCATCTTCTGTTACCCGGCATATTCATGATGCAGGGCATCGCATCAAGCAAACAGGCAAGCAAGCCGTCAAACACGCCGGCGCAAGACTTGCCCATGCAGCCAGCCATAAACTGATGAAAGTGGCGACACGTATTGAACAGCGGGCCAGCCGTCTGGACCGCGACGAATAAGACCAACAACTTTTTGCCGGGAAAACTATGCTGCGTGAAACAATTTCGGTAATGCGCGATTTCAAGCGTGTGCGGATGATTGCACGCACTCTCATGTATTACGGTTGGGGCGATATTGCAGAGCGCCTGGGCAAGCGTAGCTGGTTGCGCCGGGCGGGCGATGCCCTTAATTCAGAGGCGTCGCAGGAAATCATGCAATTGCCTTCTGAAGTGCGCGCGCGCATGGCATTGCAGGAGTTGGGGCCAACCTTTGTGAAAATGGGGCAGGTGCTGGCCACGCGCCCGGATATTTTTCCGCCGCACTGGATTACCGAGCTCTCCAAGCTACAAGATCAGGTGCCGCCGGCGCCGTTCGAAGAAATGATGCCGGTATTGCAGGAGGCATTGGGCCGCTCCCCGTTTGAGGTATTCCGCGATTTTGATACTACCCCTGTTGCGGGGGCTTCCGTTGCTCAGGTGTATCAGGCCAGCTTGCAGGATGGCACGCCGGTCATCATCAAACTGCGGCGGCCGGGAATCAAGGAAAACATCGATGCCGACCTGAGGCTATTGCACCATCTTGCCGTCCTGATCGAGTCTGAAGTAGAGCAGGCCAAGCGCTTCAATCCGACTGAGATTGTTGACCAATTCGCCAAATCGTTGAAACGGGAACTGGATTTTGCGCTGGAAGGGCGTAATACGGAGCGTTTCGCACGCAATTTTCTCAAGGACGAGAATACCTCTTTTGCCAAGATTTACTGGGATTACACCAGTGAAAGCATGCTGGTGATGGAAAAGATCAATGGGATTCCCGGCAACAGCCTGGAAGAAGCGCGTGAGGCAGGCATGGACTTACCATTACTGGCTGCGCGCGGGGCCGATGCCGTCATGAAGATGGTGCTGATCGACGGCTTTTTCCATGCTGACCCCCATCCGGGCAATATCTTTTACCTGCCCGAGAACAAGATTGCAGTCATTGATTGCGGCATGGTTGGGCGTATCAGCGTGGAGAGGCGCAACGAGATTGCAGACCTGCTTTCCGCGTTGGTATCGCGCGACATTGATACCCTGCGCGATATCCTCATCGCTTGGGCGGGTAATGTCGTGGTGGATGAGGCCAAGCTGGGAGCGGACGTGGATGAGTTCATCTGCACCTATGACAATGCGCCGCTCAAGCACATCAGTTTTGGCATCCTGCTCAATGACCTCACTACCATCATGCGTGAGAACCAGCTTTCCGTGCCGCCGGATTTAACGATGCTGTTCAAGGCGCTGATTACGCTGGAAGGGCTGGGGCGCCAGCTTGACCCGGATTTCCAGATCGTCAGCCACCTCACGCCTTTCGTCAAAAAGATCATCATTGAGCGTTACATGCCCAAGACCCTTTGGCGCAAGGGCAGCCGTGGCATGGGCAAGGCGATTGGCGCCGTGGCCGATCTGCCGGGCGACGTTTCCCAGGTACTCAAGGAGGCCGGGCGCGGACGTCTCAAGCTCAACCTCGATTTGAAGCGCCTCGATCACTTCGGGCACCAGCTTGACCACAGCACCAACCGCCTGGCCATGGCTATGATCACGGCAGCCTTGATCGTCGGTTCTTCCATCGTCATGACGGTACGAGGCGGACCTGAGCTGTTCGGCCTGCCTGCATTCGGATTTCTCGGGTTTTTCCTTGCATTCGTCATCGGCGTCATGCTGATGGTGTCTATCTGGCGTTCTGGCCGCGATTAGTATCTGAGCTACCAGCTATTTTCGGGGCGAAAGAAAGGTGTAGCTGGGGTTCTGGGTTTGCGTTCTGAGAGCTGCTAGCATTTAATCGCCGCCCACCCCCAGCTTCTTGGCAACCGTCAAGGTCAGCAACGAGGCGACGAATAGCACGCCTAGGGTCATGAAGCTCTTGTGGATGAAGTCGGAATCCTTGATCCAGTCCCAAATCATGGCGACGCCGAGCAGCAGGCTCGCGAGTATGCACAGAATGCAGATGGTGAAGCAGATGTTGCGTATAGTGTTGATGCGCATGAAATGTCTCCTGAACCTGTTGTTTTTGCTTGTATCATATTGATGCGCTTGGGCAATCCGGCGCTATCCATTGCGTGATTATGGTATATTGCGCATCCATTTTCCATCCATGCATCACCTACATTTGTTGACGACATGACCCAAAGCCGCCGCCATCTTGAATTGCTCGCCCCGGCCAGGAATGCCGATTACGGCATTGCCGCGATCAACCACGGCGCCGATGCCGTGTATATCGGCGGACCGGCCTTCGGCGCGCGCGCCAAGGCGGAAAACTCGGTGGAGGATATTGCGCGGCTGGTGGCGCATGCGCACCGCTACCATGCCGAAGTGTTCGTGGCGTTCAACACCATCTTCCACGACAACGAACTCGAAGCCGCACGGCAGACCGCCTGGCAATTGTATGATGCGGGCGTGGACGCGCTGATCGTGCAGGACATGGGCCTGCTGCAGATGGATATTCCGCCGATTCAGCTGCACGCGAGCACCCAGACCGACATCCGCACCGTGGAAAAGGCCGTGTTCCTCGACCAGGTCGGTTTCACCCAGATCGTGCTGGCGCGAGAGATGGACCTCAACACCATCCGCAAAGTGGCCGATGCGACCCAATGCAACCTGGAATTCTTCATCCACGGCGCGTTGTGCGTGGCGTTCAGCGGCCAGTGCTACATCAGCCATGCCCACACCGGGCGCAGCGCCAACCGCGGCGAATGCTCGCAGGAGTGCCGCCTGCCTTACACGCTGGAAGACAGCCAGGGCCGTATCCTCGCCAAGGATAAGCACTTGCTCTCGATGAAGGATAACGACCAGAGCGCCAATCTGCGCGCGCTGGCGGAGGCGGGCGTGAGCGCTTTCAAGATCGAGGGGCGCTACAAGGACATCGCCTACGTCAAGAACGCCACGGCCTACTACCGCCAGTTGCTGGATGAGATTATCGAGGACACCCCGCATTATCGCCGCGCTTCCTCGGGTCGCGCGATCTTCAGCTTCGTGCCGCAGCCGGAAAAAACCTTCAACCGCAGCACCACCGAATACTTCCTGCACGGACGCGGCGAGGATGTCGGCGCGTTCGATACGCCCAAGTTCGCGGGCGAGGAAATCGGCCGCGTCACCAAAGTCGGGCCGGATTATTTTGAAGTGGAAACTTCGCTGGAATTGCACAACGGCGACGGCGTCTGCTTCTTCGACGTGCACAAGGAACTCACCGGCATGCGCATCAACACTGTGCAGGGCAATCGGCTTTACCCGAACGAAATGCCTGCCGACATGCGCCGCAACATGAAGGTCTACCGCAACCGCGATCATGCTTTCCTGCGCCTGCTGGAAAAGGATTCCGCCCAGCGCAAGATAGCTGTGGCAATGACGCTGCACGAAACGGCGGACGGCTTCGCGCTCAGCATGCAGGACGAAGACGGCTTCATGGCCTATGTGCAGACGAGCGCGGAAAAGCAGCCCGCCGAACAGGCGGAAAAGGCACAAGCCAATATCCGCGAAAACCTTGCCAAGCTCGGCAATACCGAGTTTTCCGCTGGTGAAGTGGCGCTGGACCTCAAGACGGCATGGTTCATTCCCAATTCCGTCGTCAATCAGCTCCGGCGCGAAGCGGTGGCCCAGCTACAAGCCACGCGTTTGCTTGGTTACGAGCGCCCCAGGCCCGGCAAGCCCGCCGAGCCACCTGCGCAATACCCGCAGGATACGCTGAGCTACCTCTCCAACGTCTACAACAAGAAAGCGCGCGAGTTCTACGAAAAGCACGGCGTGCAGGCGATTGCCGCCGCCTACGAGGCGAACGAGGAATTGGGCGAAGTGCCGGTGATGATCACCAAGCACTGCCTGCGCTACAGCTTCGCCATGTGCCCGAAGGAAGCCAAGGGCGTGATCGGCGTGCAAGGCACCATCACTGCCGAACCCATGACCCTCGTCAGCGGCAAGGACAGGATCAGCCTCAAGTTCGACTGCAAGCGCTGCGAAATGCACGTGATGGGCAAGGTGCGCAAGAACGTGCTGCAACTGCCGCAACCGCAGCCGGTGCAGTTCTTCGCCAAGCGGCCTTGAAGACTACTAAATTTTCTGGTGATTAAATTCGGTTAAAAGGGAGAGTCAATACGTCTTAATATTCCAGACCGATCAAAGTATAGATACGTTGGCCCCGCATAAATCCAGATTTCTTCTGTTCCTAACGCAGTGGTTTGTTTGAGTGTGCGCATAGGGTAGCCATCTATACTGCCAAGAACCTGTTGCTTGGTCATTCCAATCTGGTATTTGTATCTACGACTCTCCATTTCCTGCCAAGAAGTACAGCCTTGTAATAAGAATAGATATACCAGCAACGAAATGATGAGAGTTTTATTCATAGTAAATTCTTAATAAATTCTTTACATACGCTCTCATTTAGCTCTGCGAGTGTCATTGTTACGTTAGAACTTGAGCCTCCAGAACCGCCAGACTCCATGAATACTATGTTTGTGGTTCGTTTGTTAGGATAAGACGCCTGATATACGGCAATCCGTTCCTGATACTTTTGGGCCTCACAAGTGGTATGAACTTCAATGCCCGTTTTCTGAAGAGACGGTAAAAGCTCAAAGCTACATCCCTCGAACAGGGTGCCAAAGCAAGGTTGATGGTTGCCTGCTCCAGGTGATAGTGAAATATTCTCTACACCAAATTTTGGATTTGATGAGGTCGAATAAGTAATAGTCCAGGCCAGGATATTCTTTTTCCTTAACAAAACATATGAAGGTTTACCAAGAACATTAATTTGAAGAAGTCCTTGTCTGTAAGAGTTTTCACCCTCGGTCTTAAAACCATCAGTTAACCAAACAATGGGACCGCTAGCCTGATGGTCCCAGCTTATTTGTTCTGTTTTTTCATCTGGCATTAAAAGAAGAATTGCATTTCCAAGCTCCAGTGGGCCTGCAGCCGTAGCGATCCATGGGTAAACTGGTTCAGCATATGCAGTTTGAAAAATAAAGAAACAAAAAAATGTGGAAACGAAATTACGCGCATAGCGTAAAAATTGATTAGCTGCCATGAGAGATAATTCTTAGGATTTTACGAGTTTCGCAATTTCATTTTTGAATGTAATGCCAAGGGCTATCCCACGTTGATAGCTGGCTGAGTGAGTATCATGAGGCAGGCTCTCATGTTCTTTGGTATCGAGTAATCCATCTGCTACTCCCCGCTTGAAAGATAGCCCATGTCCATGTGGGATATCTGGAATATCTAGTGTGACTTTGTGTGTGCTGGACGACATTGTTTACTCCAATCGTGAGATTTTCTAGGTAGTTAAATTTTTCTTTTAAAATCCTATTTTGGGATTATTCCAGAATGGGATTATTTATTCAAGGCATCAAAGACAGGTGCCTGAATGAAATCTACCGATACGCCGGAATACCAAGCCTTGCTGGAGTTGTTAGTGCATGCCAGGAAGCGGGAAGGTTTAACGCAGGCAATGCTTGCCAGCAAACTTGGCAAACCTCAGTCCTATATTGCCAAGATTGAATCCGGGGAGCGCAGGATTGATGTGGTGGAGTTGTCTGAGTTAGGCAGGTATCTGCGGGTCAGGGTTGACGTGCAGTATTTGGATGATGGGCTTTAGTTGCATTGCTTGTGTAAGACGCATCTGCTCGAGGTGGGCAGTATGAGTTGAGCGAATCCAGGTTCTGGCGATTTCAATATTACTTTCATTCAAGCTCGCGCTGGTGCCTGATCGCCAGTATCAATACCTGGTCAGTGAGCGGGTCGAATTCATACAGCGCGATATAGCCGCTTCGCCCGCGTGAAATAACGAGCTCCTTCAAGTCCGTGCCGGATATTGGCCGGCCGATATCCGGGTGCAACGCCAGCAGCGAGATACCGTGATCGATGATATCGAAGGTGGCCATGGCCCATTCGGCTGATTGCTCCAGCAGAAAATCCACCAGCCTTTCAATATCCTCCAATGCAGCCGAGGAGTAGACGATGCTGGTCATCGTGTCTGCTTGATGGGTTTGGGTCTGGTTGTATGCTGGCCTTGTATCTTGTTGCGCAGGTAGGCATGAACATCTTCTGCCGTATAAGCGGTGCCGGATTGTCCATGTTCGGCTTTTGCCTCCAGGGCGCGGGCGATCAGCGCCTGCCGCTTTTCCTCTCGCAAGGTTTGTTCTGTGAGCGCGTCCAGCATGAAGGCATGCGCAGTCTTTCCTGTCGCATCGGCAAGTTGCTTGATGCGCGTTTTCAGGTTGTCTGGCAATTTGAGGCTGGTGGTTGTCATTGGCATACTGCTAGTGTTGGTAGCAATAAAGTAACACCTTGATGCAGGAAGGTCAACGAGATGGCCAGTTGTCCAGCACAAGCCTTGTCATATCCAGCAGTGCTTCGCGGCTGGCACCGCTGGCGGCTTGTGTGCTCATGCCCTGGTGCAAGGTGGCGATGTACTTGGCGAGGGTGGCAGGATTGGTTTGCCCAGGCAGGTCGCCTTCTCGTTGGGCGCGTTGCAGGCGCGCCGTCAGGGAAGTTTCGAACTGTTGCCTGTATTTCGCCAGTGTTTCCTTGACCGTGGCGGTTTCTTTGCTGCAACTCAGCGACCCCGTATTGACCATGCAGCCGCGGGGCGAATCCGGCGCAGTAAGGAAATGGACGCTTTCCGACAATAGCTTTTCCACCACGCGGTAGGCAGTGGGTTCGCCGAGCGCGGCCGAAACGAATGCAATCGGGCCGGCGATGTATCGCTGCAGCGCTTTCTCGAACAATTCCTCCTTGCTGCCGAACGCGGCATACAGGCTTGGCTTGTTGATTCCCATGGCATCGGTCAATTCTGCGACCGAGGTGCCTTCATAGCCATGGGCCCAGAACAATCGCATCGCAATCTCCAGGGATGCCTCCGGGTCGAATTTGATGGGGCGGCCCCGTGGTTTCTTGGTGTCAGCCATGTTCATACTCGCAATCACTATCGAATTAATAATATTGTACCACTTGGTTAAAAAATAGTTGACAATACAATTTCAAGCCGCTTATTATTTATTTACCGTTTGGTACATAAATATAGGAGATCAGCATGAGCAATACGGAAGATAAGGTTGCATTGATTACCGGCGCAAACCGCGGCATCGGCTTTGAAACCGCGAAGGAGCTGGGAGGCCAAGGCATCCAAGTAATATTGGCTGTGCGCGACCTTGCAGGCGGGGAAGCCGCGGCGGAAAAATTGCAGGCGCTTGGCATCAAGGCGGCCGTGGTGCCCTACGAAGCGGGCAAGCCTGGGGCCGCCGCCCAGGTGGCGGCGTTTGTCGAGCAGCATTTCGGCAAGCTGGATATCCTGGTGAATAATGCAGGCATCTTGAAAGAGAACCTGGTCGGCGGCAACAACAGCAGCCAAGTGGAAGGCAACGTGTTGCGCGATACCTTCGAGGTCAATTTCTTCGCCGTGATCGAGCTGACCCAGGCCTTGCTGCCCTTGATCAAGCGTTCCAAGGCCGGGCGGATCGTCAACCTGTCGAGCATCCTCGCTTCCCTCAGCCTGCACAGCATGCCGGATTCGCCTATCGAGCAGGCGAAAAGCGTCGCCTACAACACCTCTAAAACCGCCTTGAACGCTTATACCGTGCATCTTGCGCACGAGCTCAAGCACACGGCGATCAAGGTCAATGCGGCCCATCCCGGCTGGGTGAAGACAGCGCTTGGCGGCGCCAACGCCCCGATGGAGGTGGATGGCAGCGGCAAGACCAGCGCACAACTCGCCACGCTGGACGCGGAAGGGCCAACCGGCGGATTCTTCCATCAGGGCGAAGCATTGCCTTGGTAAGGTTGCCGCCGCATGGCAGGCGCCTGCACTCCCGGTACCGCAAGCCATTGTTCGCCTTTGTCATGTCGGCGGTAACCTCGCTGATCGTGTCGGCGGTGATCCTGGCGTTGCGCGGCGTGCCTGCGCTTCTCTTCCTGCATCAATGGGCCCGTGCTTTCATCACGGCATGGCCCGTGGTGTTCCTGTCCATTATCCTGATTGCGCCGCGGATCGATCGCTTGCTGGACTGGGTCGTGGAAAGGCACTAGGCAAAGGCGTCATCAGCCCTTAGGCCCTTGGGGCAGTCTTGTTCAGCGCTATCTGTTCTCTAGCCTGATGGGTAGCAGTCGCAGTTTCGGTAGAGCGCGGAGCCGTGACCGAGCCGCCGCGAAGCGTGAAAGCTGCTACTCAATTGCCGCTGCGCGGTAAAACTCCACATAGAACCTGCCGGGGATGCCGAATTCCACCCAATGAACGATCTCCGGCAATATGACGATGGTTTCCCCCGCATTGGCAATCGCTGATGCTTCATTCGGCGGCGCCAGGCGGTAGACGACTTGGCCTTCCAACACATGCAGCAGGCCCCAGACGCCGGCCTTGGTGGAATGCTGCGATTGCAGGGCGGCCGGCAGGTTGTCCGGCGTGAAGTCCGGGGTACGCTTGTAGGCTTCCAGCCCGTCGGGAAGCTGGCTGGGAATCAGGCTCATGTTTCCAGCCTGACCAGGTTTTGCGGCTTACCTTCCGCCCAGGCGCTGATATTGGCAAGCGTGGTGCCGGCAATGGCGTCCAATGCTTCACGCGTCAGGAAGGCCTGGTGCGCTGTGATGATGACATTGGGGAAAGTCAGCAACCGCGCCAGTATGTCGTCCTGCAACGGGAAGTCGGATAAATCCTCGAAGAACAAATCCGCCTCTTCTTCATAGACATCGAGGCCAAGGTAGCCGAGATGCCCGCTCTTCAAGGCGTTGATGACGGCAGGCGTATCCACCAATGCGCCGCGGCTGGTGTTGATAAGCATGCTGCCGCGCTGCATGCGTTGCAGTGATTCGACATTGATGAGGTGCTGGGTATCCGGCGTCAGCGGGCAATGCAGGCTCACGATCTGCGATTGCGCCAGTACGTCGTCCAGCGCGAGGTATTGCGCTCCCAGCGCCTCCACTTCCGGGTTGGGGTAAGGGTCGTAGGCCAACACCCGGCAGCCGAACCCGGCCATGATGCGGGCGAAGGCCGCGCCGATCTGCCCAGTGCCGATCACACCGACGGTCTTGTTCACCAGGTCAAAGCCCGTCAGCCCGCGCAGGCTGAAATCGCCCTCGCGCGTGCGATTGTAGGCGCGGGTGAGATGGCGGTTGAGTGCGAGGATCAGCGCCACAGTATGCTCGGCAATCGCATGGGGCGAATAGGCAGGAACGCGCACCACGGCCAGCCCCAGCCGCGCCGCGGCGGCAAGATCGATATGGTTGTAGCCTGCGGAGCGCAAGGCAATGAGCCGGGTGCCGTTGGCGGAGAGCTTCTCCAGCACGGGCGCGGAGAGATCGTCATTGATGAAGGCGCAGACCACCTCCGACTTGGCCGCCAACACGGCGGTATCCAGCGTCAGCTTGGGCTGCTGGAAAACAAACTCCATCTCGGGCGGGTGCGGCAAAGCGAGAAAGCTCTCGCGGTCATAAGACTGGGTGCTGAAAAAGGTAATACGCATGAGGTTCCATCTAAGTTAAAGGCGGTTGGCCGAAGAATGGTCGGGATGAAGAGGATTAAAACATGGGAGGCGGGGAATACCAAATACGAGCGTAGTCGAGCAATATCCTGCAAATTTCAGGAATGCCGGAAGGGCGTGATCCCGCCGTTCCTTGTTCGACTACGGCGCCGGATTCATGTACCGCAGGTGAATCGACTCGATTTCCCGCAGAATGTCTTCCGATAGCGGCTTTTGCCATGCGCCGATGTTTTCTTCGAGCTGCGCCATGCTGGTCGCGCCGATGATGGTGCTGGTGACGAACCAGCGGTGGTAGACGAAGGAGAGCGCCAGTTCTGCCGGGCTCATGCCGTGCTTGCGCGCGAGGCCGGCATAGGCAGCGCTGGCTGGGGTGACGTTGGGCTTGGTGTAGCGCTGGGCATAGCCAGGGAACAAATTGACGCGGCCTTGGGCTTGCGGGTCGTCGATGTATTTGCCGCTGAGGTGGCCAAAGGCCAGCGGTGAATAAGGCAGCAGGCTGACTTGTTCGCGGTAGACGATTTCGGTCATGCCGAACTCGAAGCCGCGATTGAGCAGGCTGTAGCTGTTTTGTATGGAGGCGATGCGCGGCAGGCCGTATTGCGCGGAGATGCGCAGGAACTCCATCACGCCCCAGGGCTGTTCGTTGGAAACGCCGATGTAGCGTACCTTGCCTTCCTGCACCAGTTCGGCCAGGGCTTCGAGCTGCTGCTGGATGGATACCCAGGCTTTGGTTTCCTTGGCCGGGTCGAATTGGTATTGCCCGAAGATCGGCACGTTGCGTTCCGGCCAGTGGATCTGGTAGAGGTCGAGGTAGTCGGTTTGCAGGCGCTTGAGCGAACCTTCGATGGCGGTGCGCACGTTGGCGCGGTCCACGGCTTCCGGGCCGCCGCGTATCCAGTCCAACTTGCGGTTGCCGCCCGCCACCTTGCTGCCGAGGATGATCTTGTCGCGCGGCTGGCGCTTGAGCCAGGGGCCGATGATGCTTTCAGTGCGGGTGCAGGTGTCAGCCTTGGGCGGCACGGGGTACATTTCGGCGGTGTCGATGAAGTTGATGCCTTGCGCGAGGGCGTAATCGAGCTGGGCGTGGGCCTCGGCTTCGGTGTTCTGGTCGCCGAAGGTCATGGTGCCGAGGCAGATGGCGGAAACGTTGAGGTCTGACGTGCCGAGTGTGCGGTATTCCATGGTTGAAGCACCTGTATCTTGAGCAAAAAACTAGTGTACGTCATTTTGTCGCCCTGGGTGTGCGGCGTGAAGGGCAAGATTGGCGGCCAGATACTATCCTGACAGCCAGGGCAGCAGGTTCGGGCGCACGATGTCCAGTTGCCGGGAGTGCAGGTCGAAACGGCAAATGGTTTGCAACTGTCCGGCGGTCTCCGCGCTGGCGTAGGCCGCCAGCTCGATCCGGGAAACCGTGAGCGCGCAAGACTGCATGGAAAAGATCGCCAGGGCATCGTGGATGTCGCGCAGCGGAATCGCCCGGCGATAAAACCCGGCGGTGATATGCGGTATATAGGGATGGCCCGTATGGCGAGGCGACAAGATGCGATGCCAATCGAGCAGGGTTTCCCGTCCTGAAGTCAGGGCCAGGTAAGGCGCGGTCGTGAAGCTATCAGCTCCCTGGCAGGTAAGTGACAAGGCCACGCGGGGTAATTGCTGTAAACGAGCGATATCCTGCTGGAACAGATCGGGCGTGTAACTGTGTGCATCCTGTTGCCGATATTGCGGAAAGCCGCGAATGCCGAGGGTGATATGCGGCTGGCGCCTGTAATCCGGCAACAGCCAATCTCCCAAGGCGTGTCGCAGGTTGTGTGTCATTTCACGGATAGCAGCGGTATCCGCCATGATGAGCCATACCGCATAAAATGGCCGCCCTCGATGCCAGCCCACGAAATTATCATGGCGGCAGGGAATGGTGAAAGTAGCGGTTTCAGGCGGATTGTTCATCAGAACGGGTTGTAAGCGAATTGCGGCGCACTGTATCACAGCTGGTCAGGTGCATCTTGCGCGGCGCGTTTATAATAATGGTTTAGCCCAAATATTCTGCTGACAGAATAACGGAAAGATAGCGTTGAACGACCTGGATCATGTTTTTTCCCCGCAAGGCTCATTGGCAGAGACCATTCCGGGTTATCGCACGCGGGTGCAGCAGCAGGAAATGGCGCAGGCGATTGCCGAGGCCATCAAACATGACCGGCAGTTGGTGGCCGAGGCGGGAACGGGCACTGGCAAGACCTTCGCTTACCTGGTGCCCGCCTTGCTTTCCGGCGGCAAGGTGATTGTCTCCACCGGCACCAAGACCCTGCAGGATCAGCTGTTCAACCGTGACCTGCCCGCCGTGCGCGATGCGCTCAAGGTGCCGGTCACCGTCGCCATGCTCAAGGGGCGAGCCAATTACGTCTGCCATTTCCATTTACAGCGCGCCATGAGCGAGGGCAAATTTTATTCGCGCGAAGATGCCGCCTATGTGCATAAAATCCAGGCCTTTGCCGAGAACAGTGCTACCGGCGACAAAAGCGAGCTGACCTCGGTGCCGGAAAGTGCCACCATCTGGCCCTCTGTCACGTCCACCCGCGATAATTGCAGCGGACAGGAGTGTGCATTTTATAAAGAATGTTTTGTCATGGAAGCCAGAAAGCGTGCCATGGCAGCCGATGTGGTGGTAGTGAACCATCACTTGTTTTTTGCCGACGTGATGCTGCGCGATGAGGGCGTGGCGGAGTTGCTGCCTTCGGCCAATACCGTAATCTTTGACGAAGCCCACCAATTGCCTGAAGTGGCGGGCATGTTCTTCGGCGAGGGTTATTCCACCAGCCAACTCATGGAACTGGCGCGGGATGCGCATAACGAATACCTGACGACGATCAAGGATTGCACGGCGCTGCCGGATGCCACGGCAGCGCTGGAAAAGGCCGTGCGCGACTTCAGGCTGATTTTCGCTTACGAGGGCGCAAGGCTGCCAGTGCAGAAAGTGTTGGCGCTGCGCAATTTCGATGCTGCCTATGCAGTCATGCAGGAAAAGCTAATCGAGCTTGCTGGTGTGCTGGAGTCTCAGGCAGCGCGCGACCCGGCAGTGGAAAACTGCTGGCAGCGGGCGTTGGCTCTGCAAGTGTTGCTGCAACGCTGGATTGCGGCGACGGATAGCAACCTCGTGCGCTGGGTGGAGGTGTTCAGCCAGTCGGTGCAATTGCATGCAACGCCGCTTTCTGTCGCTGAAAGTTTCAGCAAGCAGCTCAACGCGCAGCCGCGTTCATGGATATTCACTTCGGCCACGCTGGCGGTGAAGAGCGATTTCAGCCATTACTTGGCGCAGATGGGCTTGCAGGAGGCAACGACCGGACGCTGGGACAGCCCGTTCGATTATGGTCAGCAGGCATTGTTCTATGTGCCGCAAGGCATGCCCGAGCCGAACAGCGCCGCCTACAATGCCGCGGTAGCCGCGGTGGCGTTGCCGGTGATCAAGGCCAGCCGTGGCCGGGCATTTGTGCTTTGCACCAGCCTGCGCGCCATGCGCGAACTGCATGCCTTGCTCAAGGATGCGTTCGCGGAGGAAGGGTTGGAGTATCCGCTGCTGATGCAGGGCGATACCTCGCGCAGCGAGTTGCTGGAGCGTTTCCGTAAGCTGGGCAATGCCGTGCTGGTGGGTTCGCAAAGTTTCTGGGAAGGCGTGGACGTGCGCGGCGAAGCACTGTCTGCCGTGATTATCGATAAGCTGCCGTTCGCGCCGCCGGATGACCCGGTACTGGCGGCGCGCATCGACAAGATGAATGCCGAAGGCAAAAACGCCTTTATGGAATACCAGCTGCCTTATGCTGTGATCACCCTCAAGCAAGGCGCGGGTCGCCTGATCCGCGACGAAAGTGACCGCGGCGTGCTGATGATCTGCGACCCGCGATTGATCAGCAAGCCCTATGGCCGCCGTATCTGGCAGAGCATGCCGCCCATGCGCCGGACGCGTGATGTGGAAGATGTAGTAAAATTCTTCGCTTCTTCCTCTGATGGTCCAGCGTGATATATCCGGCATGAAACTCCTCGCCCTCGATACCTCTACCGAATACCTTTCGCTTGCCTTGTTGCTGGACGGCAAGGTAATTTCACGCGGGCTGCTGGCAGGCCAGACGCACTCGCAGCGCATCCTGCCCTTACTGCGCGAGCTGCTGGATGAGGCAGGCGTGGAACTGAACGATCTCGACGGAATTGCCTTCGGTGCCGGGCCGGGCTCCTTCACCGGCTTGCGCATCGGTTGCGGCGTGGCGCAGGGGCTGGCTTTCGGCGCAGATCTTCCGGTGCTTGGCGTCAGCACCTTGCTGGCATTGGCAGAGGATGTGCCCGGTGCAGATAAAGTGGTGGCCTGTTTGGATGCGCGCATGAGCGAGGTTTATCACGCTGCTTACGAGAAAACCGCAACAGGCTGCTGGGAGGAAGTGGTAGCGCCTGGCCTCTATGCGCCGACGGATGTGCCTATGATTCCCGGTACAGGCTGGACAGCGGCTGGCAGCGGCTGGCGGGCATATGGCGCAGCGCTGGATCAAATCTATGCGGAACAAGTAAACAATCGGTTGCCGGACGTATTTCCACAGGCTGCCGCTATCGCGCGACTGGCGCTGCCGAGCTTTATGGTAGGGCGGGGGCGACCGGCCAGCGAGGCCGCACCTATCTATATCCGCAACAAGGTTGCCATGACCATACGCGAACGCGAAGCCAGGACAGCCAGCCAATGAATGCGGTATTGCAGGCACAGGCCAGTTTCAGGCCTATGCAGGAGAGCGACCTGGATGAAGTGGCGCGTATCGAGCCGACTATTTTTCCTTACCCCTGGAGCCGGGGTAATTTCAATGATTCCCTGAAATCTGGCTACGAATGCTGGGTCTACGAACAACAGGCGCAGATACTAGGCTATGCCGTGCTCATGCTGGTGCTGGATGAGGCGCACCTGCTCAATATCAGCATTGCCGCACCCTGGCAAGGCAAGGGGCATGGCCGCCAGTTATTGGCGCACATGATGGATATCGCGCGCGAACGCGGAGCGCTGAATATGTTTTTGGAGGTGCGACCTTCCAACCAGTCTGCGCTCGGGCTGTATGAAAGCATGGGATTCAATGAAATGGCGGTCCGGCGCGGCTATTACCCTGCGCTCAATGGCCGTGAGGATGCCGTACTGATGGGAGCTTCGCTGTGATGGAGTGGAAATGAGCCTGACCCGTGAGGATATGCTGCGGGAACTGGAGCTGCTGCCGATCTGGAAGCTGCGTGTGCCGCCAGTGCCTGCCAAGACAGAAGTGGAAATCAAGCCAGTATTGGCTGAACCTGCAATCGGGCTGATTGAACCTGAGGCTGCGCAACCAATTGAGTTAGTCCCTGTAGTTGCGGTTGAAGAAGCTACTGTCACTGCACCTGCAAGCCAGGAAACGGATGATGCGCCAGCGGAGGCCGCCAGCATGGATGAGCCGCCGATATATGACACTGAAAATATGCCTGTATGGGAGGAGTACGCCGCCAGCGTCGGGCCTGATTGGGCGAATGCGGAGCAAGTGGACACGCCAGTCAAGGACAGGCGCACGGAAATTATGGCGTTGGACTGGCAGGCGTTGCAAGCCACCGTGCAAGAATGTAACGCATGCAGCTTGCATGCCACGCGTACCCAGGCGGTGTTCGGCGTGGGCGATCCGCAGGCGGAATGGCTGTTTATCGGCGAAGCGCCAGGAGTGGAGGAGGACAGGCGTGGAGAACCGTTCGTCGGGCCAGCCGGAAAACTGCTCGATAATATGCTGGCCGCGATCAAACTCAAACGTGGCGAGAATGTCTATATAGCCAATGTGCTGAAATGCCGCCCGCCTGCGAACCGCGACCCGCACGGTGAAGAAGTGGTGAAATGCGATCTTTACCTCAAGCGGCAGGTGGAGCTGATCCAGCCTAAACTGATTGTGGCGTTGGGCAAGTTTGCGGCGCAGTCATTGCTTTCCAGTGATAAAAGCATTGCAGGCCTGCGTGGCAAGTTGCATGATTTTCACGGTGTGCCGGTGGTTGTGACCTACCATCCTGCCTACCTGTTGCGCAATATGCCTGACAAGGCCAAGGCTTGGGATGATTTGTGCTTTGCGCGGGAAACCATGCAAGGCTTGCAGTCAGCGGTTGCGGCCCCATCTGGGCAGTAGCTGCTGCTACAGAATTTGAATGAAGTGGATACATACTTGAAATGGAGAAATTGAACATGCAGAAAATCTGGCTGAAGCTGGTTGCCGTGCTGATGGTGCTGACCTTGAGCGGTTGTGGATATAACACGTTCCAGAGCCTGGATGAGCAGGTCAAGGCAGACTGGTCCGAGGTGTTGAACCAGTACCAGCGCCGTGCTGATCTAGTGCCCAACTTGGTGAATACCGTGAAGGGTTATGCATCTCACGAGAAGGAAGTACTTACTGAAGTGGCAGATGCACGTTCCCGTGTAGGCAGCATCCAGGCTACACCTGAACTATTGAATGACGAACAGGCATTTGCCCGCTTCCAGGCCGCGCAGGGACAGATGACCTCTGCCTTGTCACGTTTGATGGCGGTGGCGGAAAACTATCCCCAGCTCAAGGCTGACGCTAATTTCCGCGATTTGCAGGCGCAACTGGAAGGCACGGAAAACCGTGTCACCGTGGCGCGCAACCGCTACATTAAATCCGTGCAGGCTTATAACACTGCCGTTCGTCAATTCCCTAACAATATGACGGCCAAGATGTTTGGCTACAATCCAAAACCAAACTTCTCGGTAGAAAACGAGAGCGAGATTTCCAAAGCGCCTACCGTCAGTTTTGATAAGTAATTGGACAACGGTTTGAATCTTCTCAACAAGCCATCATATGCTGCTCTGTTGACGCCCCTGCTCTGGCTATGGCTGGCAATCGCCAGCCTGGCGCAGGCGGATGAAGTAGCCGTGCCGCAACTCACTGCCAGAGTGACGGATCTGACCGGTACGCTGAGCCAGCAGGAGCAGGCTGCGCTTGAGCAAAAACTCATGCAGTTCGAGCAAGCAAAAGGCAGCCAGATTGCCGTGCTGCTCGTGCCTACTACGGCGCCCGAGACGATAGAACAATATTCCCTGCGCGTGGTGGAAGCATGGAAGCTCGGACGCGGCAAGGTGGACGACGGCGTGCTGGTGTTGGTGGCGAAAGATGATCGCAAAATGCGCATCGAGGTAGGCTATGGCCTCGAAGGGGCGATTCCTGACGTGATTGCCAAACGTATTGTGTCTGATGTGATGGCACCTGCGTTCAAGCAAGGGGATTTCTATGGCGGCATTGATGCGGCGATTGGCTACCTTACTCGCTTGATTTCCGGTGAGGGCTTGCCAGCGCCGCCGCAGCGCCAGGGAGGTTCGCAAGAGGCCGGATTTAGCGAAATGCTGCCATTGTTGCTGTTTGGCGGCCTGATCCTGGGCGGCATCCTGCGTTCCATATTCGGTAATTTTCTTGGTAGTACCCTCAATGGCGGTCTGGTCGGTGGCGCGGTCATGCTGTTTGGCGGCGGTTTGCTGTTTGCTGCCGCACTGGGTTTTGTCGCTTTCTTCATTACCATGGTGGGGTCAGCCATGGGTGCTGTCCCGATGGGCGGTTATGGTGGTGGAGGTTTTGGTGGCGGCCGTGGTGGCTGGGGAGGCGGTGGATTCTCCGGCGGCGGTGGCAGTTTTGGTGGAGGAGGCGCCTCAGGCGATTGGTAAGCGATGAAAAAACGGAATACCTTGATGCGCTTGCTGGCTCACGTGTTCAATACACCATGGCATGTACGGCGGCATTTTCCCAAGGCGGCATTGCACCGCATCGAGCAGGCGATTGCCGCCAGCGAGAAAACCCATGATGGAGAAATCCGTTTCGTGGTGGAGGGTGATCTGCATCCACTGGCTATCCTGCAAGGTATATCGCCGCGAGACAGGGCGATTGCCCTGTTTTCGCAATTGGGTATCTGGGATACAGAACAGAATAACGGCGTACTGATCTACTTGTTGATGGCGGATCATGATGTTGAAATTCTTGCCGATCGTGGCATCAACCATCATCTGGGACAGCATGGTTGGGAACATATCTGCCGTACCATGCAGTCTAGGTTCCGCCAGGGGCAGTTCGAAGAAGGCGTGATTGATGCGATCAGCGAAATCGGCAAGTCCTTGCAGCAATATTATCCGGCTACGCCGGAGGACAAGAACGAATTACCCAACAAGCCTATCGTGCTTTGACCTGCATTGGCTTGGGACGCGAATCCTCAGGTATAGTTGAGCACTTCGCCGCGCAGGGTGTAGCTGGCCACGCGGCAGGCTTCCACGATGGGCCGCCAGGCGCGGCCATAGATCTCACTGCATGGCACATGGTCGATATGGTGCTTCATATCGGCAGGTTCCGGGGCCAGCAGGGTGTTGGCTGCTTCAATTTGCGAAAAGATGAGCATGACCTGCTCCACGGCGGTGATGGTGCCGAGGTTATGCAGCGGGATGGCATGCAGTGCCTGTTCCAAGCGGCCCAGTTTGCTGCGGTTGAAGTCGCGCATCTGGCGCGTTTCGTTTTTTAATGGATTGCTACGCAATTGCTCAATGTTGTGCAGTGTCAGGTAAATATCGTAAGCCAGCTTATGGGTGACTGACATCAGCCGCTTGGAATATCCACGTTGCTCCATGCTGCGGCGGCGCGTATCCACGTAATTCTGCCAGGCAGAAATACCAATGGCGGCAAAGATGGCAATAATCGAGCCGATGGCCTGTACCCAGGCTGCCCATTCTGTGGAGGTCAGTGTTGTCATGGTGAAACGGCAATCTATAACGATGTTGAACAAATGGACAGATACGGTTTGCTATCTGCCTGAACAGCAATTGAGCCAGTTAGTCACAAGGGTATAACAGTTTGCTGTAATTGTGCGCAAGGCTCTGCAAAACAACTGGAACATTTTTTGCTCGCATTCATCTTGAGTGACAGGGTGTCACTGGCACTCAAGACAGGATTCATATTTTCAGTTTTATTAGCGGCATGCCGTTATATCAATAGATACCATATCGGGGAAAGGTAATGAAATGAAAGCCTTATTTAGAGGAAACGTCATTCAGGGAATGCGGCTGGTGGGTGTTTTTGATGATGAAGACCAGGCTGCCATCGAGGAATATATGGAGAATCTGGACAGTCTGGAGACAGATAACGTAAAAAAGCTGTTCTATCAGTTCGTGGACCTCACGCCTTCCTCCAATGCCTCCCAATATGGCGATATTCCCCCGTTGTCACGCGTGATATTGGTGTCAGGCAGCCTGACGCGGGGTATCGTGGCACGCGGACCTTTCCCTACGCGCCCCATTGCCCTCGGCTATGCGGTCAACTTGAGCTTCGGCCACTCCGCAAATTATTACGTCATTGATCTGGAGCCTGAGTTTGCGGCTTTACGCGACAAGCTATATCAGCTGGTCGGCAAGGTGTGACGGCTGACGCAGGGCGCGTTTCCCGATAAAATCCGCTGCATTCGTCATTCTTAAAGAAGCTACTACATGCGCGCGTCACAATTTTTCATAGCAACACAAAAAGAAGCCCCGCAGGAAGCCGAACTACCGAGCCACAAGCTCATGCTGCGCGCCGGCATGATCAAACGTCTGGGCGCTGGCCTGTATACCTGGATGCCACTGGGCCTGCGCGTATTGCGCAAGGTGGAAGCCATCGTGCGTGAGGAAATGAACCGTGCTGGTGCGCTGGAACTGCTCATGCCTGCCGTACAGCCCAAGGAGCTATGGGAAGAAACCGGACGTTGGGCGGTGTTCGGCCCGCAGATGCTGAAAATCAAGGATAGGCATGAGCGCGATTTCTGTTTTGGCCCCACGCATGAGGAAGTGATCACTGACATTGCGCGCCGCGAAATTCGCTCCTACAAGCAGTTGCCGCTGAATTTTTACCAGATCCAGACCAAGTTCCGCGACGAAATACGTCCGCGTTTTGGCGTGATGCGCGCGCGTGAATTCATGATGAAGGATGCCTATTCTTTCCATACCAGCCTGGAATCATTGCAGCAGACCTATGACACCATGTACCAGGCCTACAGCAATGTCTTCAATCGCCTGGGCCTGAAATTCCGCGCTGTGCGTGCCGATACCGGCGCGATTGGCGGCGACGGTTCGCATGAGTTCCATGTGCTGGCGGATTCCGGCGAGGATGCACTGGCCTATTGCGAAAACTCAGACTTTGCCGCCAACGTGGAGTTGGCAGAAGCATTGGCGCCTGCCACGCCGAGGGACGCAGCCAGCGAAGCCATGCGCGAGGTGGATACGCCAAAGCAAACCAGTTGCGAGGATGTGGCGGCCTTGCTGGGTATCACCCTGCAACAGACCGTGAAATCCATCGCGGTTATGGCAACGCAGCCAGATGGCAGTACTCAGTTCTACCTGCTGCTGCTGCGCGGCGACCATGCGCTGAATGAGATCAAGGCTGCCAAGGTGGCGGGGCTGGAAAATTTCCGTTTCGCCACCGAGCAGGAAATCCGCGACCATCTCAATTGTCCGCCAGGCTTCATTGGCCCTGTAGGGGTGTCGGACAAGGTCAAGGTGGTGGCCGACCGTAGTGTCGCCGTCATGAGTGATTTCGTTTGCGGCGCGAATAAGCCTAAGTTCCACCTGGCTGGCGTCAACTTTGGCCGCGACCTGCCCGAGCCTGTGGCGGTAGATGATATCCGCAACGTGGTGGAAGGCGACCCCAGCCCGGACGGCAAGGGTGTGATCAGCCTGTGCCGCGGCATCGAGGTCGGGCATATCTTCCAATTACGCACCAAATATGCGCAAGCCATGGATGCGGCCTATCTGGATGAAAACGGCCAGAAACAGGTCATGGAAATGGGCTGTTACGGTATCGGCGTGTCCCGCATCGTCGGCGCGGCGATTGAGCAGGGCAACGACGAACGCGGCATTATTTTTCCGTCCGCCATGGCGCCTTTTGCCGTGGCGATTGCGCCGATTGGCTATGACAAGAGCGAAGCCGTGCAGGCAGCGGCCCATCAGCTATACGCGGAGCTGCAGGCAGCCGGGGTCGATGTACTGCTGGACGACCGCGGCGAACGCCCAGGTGTGATGTTTGCCGACCTGGAACTAATTGGTATTCCGCGCCGTATCGTCATCGGCGACCGCAGCTTGAAGGAAGGTCAGGTCGAATACCAGGCACGTACTGCTGCTAGTGCCGAGACAGTGGCGCTGGCCGACATCGTGCGTGTAATCCGGGAAACGGTGTAATGCGCTGGCTCCCTGTGCTGGCTGCCATGGTACTGCTCTGCGTCAGCGCAGGCAGCATGGCAGGCGGGCAGCGCGAGGAGCCATTGTCCAACAGCGTGCGTGCCTTAATGCAGCGCTCCATCAGCGACAGCGCTGCTCCCCGGCTGGTGTTTGCCAGCGAAGAGGAAGGGCAGGCATGGCTGCAAGCCATGTCCAGGCGATTGCAAAAGCGCATTCCCGACATGCAGATGCGCGAGGATTTTCTGCGTACCGTGCATTACGAGGCCATGCGGGCTGGACTTGACCCTCAACTGGTGCTGGCGCTGATCCATGTGGAAAGCGCGTTCAAGAAATATGCGGTGTCGTCCGTGGGCGCGCGCGGCTACATGCAGGTCATGCCGTTCTGGGTCAAGGCGATCGGCGTGAACGACCATAACCTGTTCCATATGCGTCTTAACCTGCGCTACGGTTGCACCATCCTGCGGCATTATCTAGATATCGAGCAGGGCGACCTGTTCCGCGCCTTGGGTCGCTACAATGGCAGCCTGGGCAAGCCGGAATATCCCAATCTTGTGGTCAATGCCTGGCGCAAATCCTGGACCTATCAGCCAGTCATTGCGCCAGTCACGGCAGCAGCGCTCAATTAGGCGGCAGTTGTGACTGCATCTTCCCGCAGGCAGCGCCTGCTTGTCTATATCTCGGGTCATGGCTACGGACATGTGACGCAGGTGGCGCCTGTGCTCAATCAATTGTTGCAGGATCTACCTGCGCTGGAATTGATCATTGCCAGTGCCGTCAACGAACAGTTTCTGCGTTCCCGTATCGTGGTTCCCTTTATTTATGAATATCGGCGTGCTGATTTCGGCATGTTGATGCAATCGGCGCTGGAAGTGGATGTGGCAGGCAGTGTTGCGGCCTATCTTGATTTCCATGGAAACTGGGAAATGTCGGTGGAGACAGAAGCGGCCTGGATAGATGCGCTACAACCTGACGCGATACTCAGCAATGTCGCCTATTTACCGCTGGCGGCGGCATTTCAACTCAATATTCCTGCCTTGGCGATGTGTTCGCTCAATTGGGCGGATATTCTGCAATATTATGCAAATGAGCCAATGCTGGACAAAGTGCAGCAGCAGGTGCGCAACGCTTATGCCAGCGCGCGCGGTTTTCTGCGTATAGAGCCTTCCATGGCAATGCCATGGCTGCATTGCTATGAGGTTGGGCCGGTAGCGGATATTGTGCAGGAAAACCGCACAGTGATCGATCAAACCCTGGGATTGTCAAAAGGCACAAGGTTGATACTGGTAGGCATGGGTGGGATCAGCACCGAGATCAACCCTGCCGGTTTTCCGGCCTTACCGAATGTGCATTGGCTCTTGCCGCAGGCATGGATACAAGATGGGCAGCGAGCAGATTTTCATGCGCTGGAATCCTTGCCGTTGAATTTCTCTACCTTGCTGGCGAGTAGCGATATAGTGCTGACCAAGCCTGGCTATGGCACGTTTGTCGAGGCGGCTTGTCATGGGGTGCCGGTACTCTATGTGCCGCGTGATGGCTGGCCCGAGCAGGATTGCCTCGTCTCCTGGTTGCGGTTGCATGGACGTTGTGAACAGGTGGATACGGACAAGCTGTTATCCGGTGATTTTGCTGATGCAGTATTAAAGCTGCTGCATGGAACAAGGCTTGTCCCGGTGATTCCAGATGGCAACCAGCAGGCCGCCTTGTGGATTGCCGATCAACTGGGGTTGTCAGCAGAGAGCCAGATAAGATGGTCTTGAAGAGTTAGATGAACTGCGAGAAGAGCCAGTAAAGCGAGCCGGATAGCAGCATAGCCATGGGCAGGGTCAACACCCAGGCCATCAGCAGGTTGCGGATGGTTGCCATTTGCAACCCAGAGCGGTTGGCGGCCATGGTGCCTGCCACCCCGGAGGATAATACCTGGGTGGTTGAGACTGGCAGGCCATACAGATCGGCAGCGCCGATGGTCAGCATGGCTACTGTCTCCGCAGAAGCACCCTGTGCATAAGTGAGGTGGGTCTTGCCGATGCGCTCGCCTACGGTGACCACGATACGCTTCCAGCCCACCATGGTGCCCAGCCCTAGTGCGATTGCAACCGCAATCTTCACCCAGAGTGGGATGAACTTGGTAGCCTTGTCGATTTCCTTCTTGAAGGCCATGAGGTTGGCCTTGGTATCGGCATCCAAATGCACCGCCTCGGGGTTCTTGTCGATCAGGCGGATGGCTTCTGAAGTCAGGTACATGTCGTTACGCACGTTGGCAACCGCGTCTGCAGGTACCTTGGCCAGGCTGCCGTAGCCTTTGACTTGCTCCCCGATGCTACCGGTGACTGCGGCCAGTGCGGGCAGGAGTTCAGGAGTTACTTCCTTGGTGCGGATATAGACGGAAAGGGTTTGCAGCGGCTTGTCCGGCGCAGCCCCGGGAGCGGTATTCTGGAGCGATACCTGGGTGACCTGCGCTACTGCGGCAAACTGGACTGCCTGATCGGCAGGCATGGCACGGTTCAGGGCATACGCCATGGGAACGGTACCCACCAGGATCAGCATGATGAGACCCATGCCCTTCTGCCCGTCATTGGAACCGTGTGCGAACGAAACGCCGGTACAGGTCAGGATGAGGATACCCCTGATCCAGGCTGGCGGCGGCTTGTTGCCTTTGGGTTCACGGAAAAGCTCACGGTTCTTGACGATGGTGCGCAGCGCGAGCAGCACCAGCGCCGCGGCAATGAAGCCGACCAGGGGCGAAAGCAGCAGGGAGTATCCCACCTTGCTGGCCTGTGACCAGTCCACGCCGCTGGTGCCGTCGCGGCCATGCATCAAGGCATTGGCGACGCCGACACCGATGATGGAGCCGATCAGGGTGTGCGATGAGGAGGCCGGTAGGCCCAGGAGCCAGGTGCCCAGGTTCCAGAGGATGGCCGCGATGAGTAAGGAGAACACCATGGCGAAGCCGGCGGCGGAGCCGACTTGCAGGATGAGCTCCACCGGCAGCAGGGAAATGATGCCGAACGCCACGGCGCCGCTGGAAGCCATGACGCCAAGGAAATTGAAAAAGCCGGACCAGACTACCGCTAGATTGGCAGGCAGGGAGTGCGTGTAGATGACGGTGGCGACGGCATTGGCGGTGTCGTGGAAGCCATTGACGAACTCGAACCCCAGCGCAATCAGCAGGGCCACGCCCAGCAGGATGAAGGGTAACCAGGTAGTGGGAGAAGTGTCGGAGTTGCTGACATCATGGTTCAGGCTGGCAACGGTAAATAATAGTCCGGCAAACAGAGTGCCGAAAAACAGGATTTGGGTAATGAGGCTGTGCTTCTTGCTCAGCTCTGGGCGACTACTGACGGAATTGCTTGAGTGTAACGCTTTGGTATTCATCAAGAATATGGTTTTCGCTGGAAGAGCCAGCATTGTGCTGGCGCATTATGACATATTCATGACATGCATGTGTCATGAATATGTGTCTTTCGCGTCTTCCTAGTCTTGCCGCTCAATCAGCATCGCATCCCCATAACTGAAGAAGCGGTAGCGGGCGGCTACGGCATGGGCGTAAGCGGTGCGGATGTGTTCCACGCCCGCAAATGCGGAAACCAGCATCAACAGCGTGCTCTTGGGCAGGTGGAAGTTGGTGAGCAGGCGCTCCACAACCTGGAAGCGGTAACCCGGCGTGATAAAGATATCGGTTTCTCCCTGTCCTGCCTGCAAGGCTCCGGACCGCGCGGCGCTTTCTAGTGCGCGCAATGCCGTCGTGCCCACTGCCGTGATCTTGCCCCCGTTGGCCTGCGTCTGTTGTATCAGGTCCACGGTGCTTTGCGGTACGGAATAGAGCTCGCTATGCATTTTATGCTCGCTGATGTTATCTACGCGTACCGGCTGGAAGGTGCCGGCGCCGACATGCAAGGTGACATAGGCGATATTGATGCCCAGGTTTCTTAGCACGTCCAGCATGGCATTGTCGAAATGCAGGCCGGCCGTGGGAGCGGCTACGGCGCCTGGTTCGCGGGCATACACGGTTTGGTAGCGCTCTTCGTCGGCACTTTCTGCATCATGCGTGATATAAGGCGGCAAGGGCAGGCTGCCATGCTCCTCCAGCAAGTCCAGCAGCGGTATGTTACCCAGGACTCTCAAATGGAACAGATCGTCCTGGCGTCCTACCATCTCGGCCTCGAAAGCATCCGCAATGCGCAAGATATTGCCGGGCTTGGGCGCGCGGGAAGCGCGGACATGGGCTAATGCCTCGAAGGGCCCTGTAACGCGCTCGACGAGAACCTCTACCTTGCCGCCGCTGAGCTTTTCGCCATGCAGCCTGGCCTTGATGACGCGTGTGTCGTTGAAGATGAACAGGTCGCCTGGCTGGACGAGGTCAGGCAAGTCGAGGAACAGCCTGTCATCGAGCTGGCCGTTATTGCCGTTGAGATGTAACAGGCGACTGCCTCTGCGTTCCTTGGCGGGAAATTGGGCGATCAGGTCGTCAGGCAAGAAAAAATCGAAATCAGTAGTGCGCATTGTCATAAGGGTTGCTATAATGCACGCCTTGTTGCCGGGGTGGCGGAATTGGTAGACGCAGCGGACTCAAAATCCGCCGCCGCAAGGTGTGGGGGTTCGAGTCCCCCCCCCGGCACCAAATCAGGCAATATTCTCCAAAAAATTCCTTTTATATTCAATCTGTTGTTTCTTCAATGTCCATCCAGAACGCTGCGTGCGGGACGGAGGCCGGATTATACCGGAGCCATGGGTAACTTGCCTCGTATTCATTACATTTCTTTACATACTCCCACATTATTTTGCGTGCGAGCACGGTAGTTTGGTGCGGTTGCGTTGGTAGATTTTGCTATAATGAGACAAATTCTCATTTATTTTACCTAGTGCCAACTCCATCCGTTGACATGCAAAGCAAGCAACCTTCAAACACACGGTCCTTCTGGCTCAAACACTTATATCGTTGGCACTGGATCAGTTCCGCCGTCTGTCTGATTGGCATGTTACTGTTTGCTGCGACAGGGGTAACGCTCAACAATGCCGGGCAGCTTGAATCCGAGGCGATAGTGATCAAGAAGAATGGTCAGTTGCCCGCACCTTTGCTGCCCAGGTTGCAGCAGGTTCATGCCGATAATACTCCGCTGCCTAAGGTGGTGGCCGACTGGATGGCAGGCGCGCTTGGAATTGAAGCTGGCGACCGTGCTGCTGAATGGTCGGACGATGAAGTTTATGTCTCCCTGCCAAGGCCGGGCGGGGATGCCTGGGTAGTGATCGACCGCGAAAGCGGCAAGCTGAATTACGAGTTAACCGAGCGCGGTTGGGTTTCCTATTTTAATGACCTGCACAAGGGCCGCAATACGGGTCTGGCCTGGAGCTGGTTTCTCGATGTGTTTTCCGTCATGGCCCTGGTGTTCTCGATCACCGGCTTATGCCTGCTGCATATGCACGCAGGCAACCGCCCCTGGACCTGGCCTTTGGTCGGGCTGGGCATGGTGGTGCCATTGACCTTGGCGATCCTGTTCATACATTAAGGAGAGTTTGATGCGATATGCAGTAATTCCAGCCCTGATTGCGGCCATGTTTGTCAGCAACAGTCATGCTGCCGGGATGGATGTGAAGGTGACGGTTCCGCGAATCAATGCTGCGGAATATCATCGGCCTTATGTCGCCATCTGGGTAGAAACGCCGAACCAGGATATCGCGACGACCTTGTCGGTCTGGTACGCCCAAAGCAGCAAGGAGAAGAGCGAGAAGGGTACCAAGTGGCTCAAGGACTTGCGCCAATGGTGGCGCAAGGGCGGGCGCGACCTGGATATGCCGATGGACGGCGTTTCCGGCGCGACCAAGCCAGTCGGTGAGCACACGCTTTCATTTGTGGATGGCCAGGCTCCGCTGGGCAAATTACCTGCTGGCGAATATCGCCTGGTGGTGGAAGCTGCGCGTGAGAAAGGCGACCGCGAGTTGGTGCGCATTCCTTTCCAATGGCCGGTGCAGAAAGCCGAGAGCCTCAAGGCCAGCGGTCAATCTGAACTGGGCGCTATCAGCCTTGAACTGAAACCTTAGACATAAATAACGGAGTCCTGACCAATATGAAACCTGTAAAGTATTTGCTCGCTATTGCCGCTATCCTGAGTGCAGGGGCCGCCCATGCGCATGGTTACTGGCTGTTGCCATCCAGTACTGTATTGTCCGCGCCACAGTTCGTGACCTTTGATGCGGCAGTATCCAACGACCCGTTCCATTTCAACCACCGGCCATTGCAGATCGACAGCTTGCAGATCATTGCCCCTGATGAAAGCCTGGTGCAACCAACCAATGTCACCAAAGGCGAACTGAGGACCACGTTCGACGCCTATTTTGAGAAGAATGGCACATATCGCCTTTCCATCTATCGCGAGGGCGTGCGGGCTTCCTGGAAGGAAGGCGATCAGTCCAAGCGCTTCATGGGCTCTGTCGAGGAGTTCAATCAACGGGTGCCTGCCAATGCCCAGGAGCTCAAGGTGTCGGAAATCGCCAACCGTCTGGAGAACTATGTCACCGTAGGTTCCCCGAGTAAACTCAAACCAATCGGGCGCGGGTTAGAAGTCGTCGCCAGCACGCACCCCAACGACCTGGTAGCAGGTGAGCCGTTGACATTGCAATTCCTGGTAGATGGCAAGCCGACCGCTGGAGTGGAGGTGGAAGTGATCAAGGGACAGACCCGCTATCGTGACCAGAAGGGCGAGCAGAAGCTCAAGACCGATGCCGATGGCAAGGTGACGATCAAGCTGCCAGAAGCTGGGATGTACTGGCTGGATGCGGATTATGCCGACAACAAGGTACAGACCAAGGTCGCCAAGGAGCGCGCCCTGGCCTATGTGCTAACCCTGGAAGTGTTGCCGCAGTAAGATGCGGCAGGTGTTGATTCCGCAACAGCTTGCGGATCTGCCGCGCGCATTGCCGTGCGGCAGCATTGTTGCGCTTAGCGGGCAAACCATGGGTACGACCTGGTCTGTCCGCTATATCCAGACACAAGACCTGGCTGAAGCAAAAGTAGCGGCAGCCATAGAAGCAGCGCTGGATCAGGTAGTGCAGCAAATGAGCACCTGGTTGCAGGATTCGCTGATTAACCGGTTCAACCTTGCCCAGCCGGGAACGGTAATCCAGTTGCCTGCGGAATTTAGCGTTGTGCTTGCCAAGGCGCTCACCGTGGCAGCGCAGACGGATGGCTGTTTTGATCCTACCATCGGCGCCCTTGTTGATCTGTGGGGATTTGGTTCACATGACGCGCAGGATTTACCCCCTTCGCAAACCTGTATTCAACAAGCCTTGCAGGAAAGCGGCTGGAAAAAGCTGCAGTTTGACTCTGCGCGACGTGAACTGAAACAGACGGGCAAGCTTTCACTCGATTTCTCCGGGATTGCCAAGGGGTTTGGCGTGGACCAGGTAGCCAAGGTATTGCGAGTTCTAGGCTTGCAGCATTACCTGGTTGAGGTGGGCGGCGAGTTCTACGGCGATGGCATCAAGCCGGATGGACAGCCTTGGTGGGTGGCGCTGGAGCGGACAACTGAAGCGGCCAATCTGAATGAGTATATCGTAGCCATGCATGGGCTGGGCGTGGCGACTTCCGGTGACTATCGGCGTTATTTCGAACATCACGGGCAGCGCTATGCCCATACTATCGACCCGCAAACCGGCTGGCCTGTCGCGCAAGCGCCGGTTTCTGTCAGTGTGCTGGCTGCAAGCTGCATGGAAGCCGATGCCTTGGCGACAGCATTGACGGTGATGGGCCTGGAGCGCGGATTGGCATTTGCCCAGACTCATGACATTGCTGCCTTGTTGACAGCCAATACTTCATCAGGATTAGTGCAGCAGGCTTCTCCCAAGCTGCAGGACATGTTGCAGTGACGCATCTTCCCGGCCTTGTCTTGAGCTGGTTCTGCGGCTTGCTGCTGACGGGTGAAGCGCAGGCTGCCATCCACAATCCTGCTTTCGATCGTTATCTTTCCGCTGTGGCTGTCTTGGCAGCCTATTTCGTGTTCTGTCTCTGGATTTTCAGGCGCCACCGGCGTCGTGTTACAGCGATGGCTTCCATGCAGAGAAGCACCAATGGCAAAAACGAGACGGTGCTGGATGGGGCCAGTTTGTTGGTCGCATATGCCAGTCAGAGCGGTTTTGCACGCGACCTAGCGTTCAGGACTGTGGATTCCTTGCAGGAAGCGGGCATGCGTGCATACTGCCTGGCACTGGATGATATCAATGCTGCCATGTTGGGAAAAGTTAGCCGAGCGCTGTTCGTGGTCAGTACCACGGGCGAGGGCGATGCGCCTGATAATGCGCGAGCGTTCGTGCAACGCACCATGCCGGAGGTAGCTTCACTCAGGCAGTTGCAATACGGCATATTGGCACTGGGCGACAGCAGTTATGCCAACTTCTGCGGCTTTGGCCACCAGCTTGATGCTTGGTTGCAGCATGTGCATGCATTGCCCCTGTTCGACTTGGTCCAGGTGGATGCTGGTGATGCAGGCGCCTTGCGGCATTGGCAATATCAATTGGGTTTGCTGGCAGGCAGCACGGCCATGGCGGATTGGCAGACGCCGCAGTATCAAGTGTGGCGTTTGCTGATGCGCAAGCAGTTGAACGCAGGCAGCACGGGCGCACCGGTTTATCATCTTGCATTACGTAGCGATGATGCGGGTATTGCATGGCAGGCGGGCGATATTGCCGAGATCGGGCCACGCCATCTCCGGCATGAAGTAGAGCAGTGGATGACGCAGTTAGGGATGGGTATTGATACCTTGGTGGATGGCCGTACCTTGCTGGAATGCCTGCAGGGACGCATGTTGCCGGAAGGGGAGCACGAAGTGCAGGCATTGCAGGGCTTGCCGCCAGATGAACTGTTGGCGCGCTTGCAACCCTTGCCGCACCGGGAATACTCGATTGCTTCCCTGCCCGGTGATGGGCACTTGGAGCTGCTGGTGCGTCAGGCAAGCCATGGTGATGGCAGGCTGGGATTGGGCTCGGGTTGGCTGACGCGCTATGCGGAAATTGGTGGAGATATTGCATTGCGTATCCGTGAGAACGCGGCATTTCATCCGCCCGCGGCGCATGATCCTATGATCCTGATCGGCAATGGCACTGGCATTGCCGGTTTGCGGGCGCATCTCAAGGCGCGGGCAATCTCTGCGCAGGCGCCTAACTGGTTGCTGTTCGGTGAGCGTCATGCCGCGCATGATTTCCATTTCGAGAGTGAGATCAGGGCATGGCAATCCAGCGGCTTGATCGAAAGGCTGGATGTAGTATTTTCGCGTGACCAGGCAGACAAGCAATATGTGCAGCATGTGCTGGCGCGGCATGCAGAATTGCTGCGGGACTGGGTGGCGCGGCGAGCAGCTATTTATGTCTGCGGTAGCGCCAATGGCATGGCGCAAGAGGTGCACACCGTGTTACTGGACACCTTGGGAGAAGATACCTTGACCCAGCTCGCGCTTGATGGCAGATACAGGCGGGATATTTATTAGCGTCCTACCTGAAGTGGAATAAAAAAGCATGACCGGGTTAATGGGATTAGGCGGACCACCCAGGCATGCATAAAACTAATGACTCGCTACCATCTCTGAAGATTGCAATCTAGGAGCGGCTGGTCCTGGCTCCAGGTCCTCATAACGAACGACGCGGTTTCTGCCCAGGCTTTTGGCTGTATATAGCGCCATGTCTGCCTGAGACAGCAATTCGGTGATTGGCCGGGTTGCATGATGACCAAGCCAGGTAGCATGGCCAATACTCACGGAAATCTTGCCCTGGTTAGGTGCTGGGAGCTTGAGCTTCTGGATAGCCTGGTGCAATTTCTGCGCTATTTCATGGCAGCCTTCGGCGGTGCTGTAAGGCAATAGCACCACAAATTCATCTCCACCGAAGCGGGCGGCACAATCCCCGGCGCGTTGCAGATTGGCCTGAATGATCTGGGCGATTTTCTGCAGGCATTTGTCGCCCTTGAGATGGCCATGCCAATCGTTATAGGCCTTGAAATGGTCGATATCCAGCATGAGGATGGATATCGGGCTGCCTGTACGTTGTATGCGGTGCCATTCTGTTTCCAGCATTTCATCAAAATAGCCGCGATTGTAGATACCGGTGAGACTATCCTTGTGTGCCTTTTCCCTTAGCTCCGAATGTGAGCGGGCAAGGTCGCGCGCGAACTGGCTGAGTTGCAGGATCAACACGGCGAGCAAGATACAGGAGGAAAACAGGCTGAACAGTTGCGCCATATGCCAAGTGACACTGAAAGGCGTGTTATCGACCAACAATTGGGATATATGGGAAAGCTGCGACAGGACAGCGATGGAAAGAAGCAAGGTGAGCCATTTTTGATTGCCTCTTGCAAGGAACACCATGCCGAATGTAGCTGCCGCGATCGCCCAGCTTCCCCAGCCCAGCGGGGCGCTGGCGACAGAAGTATTGCCCAGGATGGCGACAAACAGGGTACCGGCATTGATGGCCAACATATACAGGATGATGCCGATCAAAGGCGTCAGCATGAATGGTAGAGTGTTTTTGCCAAGGCCGAAACGGTTGAGTTTCGGCAATGTTTCCTCGTTACTCCTGTGGTACAGCATGGCAATGATGATGAAGCCGCAAAAGCTGAATTGCGAATAGATTTCCCAGGTGGAGAGATGGTTGATAGATGAGTCGTGTGACGAGAATGCGGCGGTGATGGCTGCCAGTGCAAAGACTCCATACGTGCCAGCCAACGGGATTAGGAAGAATTGTTTTTGTATATGGAAGCGTCGCAGCAAAAAAATGACGCTAGCGCCCGTACCCAGAATAATCATGGTTGCCATGAGAGGGGCGAGCAATGATATTTGCGGCCAGGGTTGTGCAACGCGCAGCATGGTTATCATGCTGACCGTGATCAACAATAGCATCAGTAACTGAGTAATCCATCGCGGCAAGAGAAGAGCTGGTTGGTTTAGGATGGCACTCATTGCATCCCTTCATTCATCCGTTTTTGACTTGCAACTATCTTGCAGGAGGGCTCGTGCCTTTCATAGGGCTATGACAATTGTTGACATTCACGCCAAGCGGGCCTGTAAAGCGGCAGGTCAGGAATACCGGGGAAGAAGAATATTGAAGAGGCTGCCTTGGCCGGGCGTGCTAGTGACGCGCACTTTTCCTTGATGGCGGATGACGACTGCCTGGACGAAAGCCAGCCCGAGACCTATGCCTTCAATATGCGGATGGCTTTGCTGGTGAACGCGGCTGAATGATTGGAATAATTGCGACTGGGCTTCTGGTGCAATGCCGATGCCGGAATCCTGTACCGAGATATTCCAATGATCGTCTTCGGCATGGATGCTGCAAAGAATGGTGGAATGATCCGGGCTGAACTTGATGGCATTGCTGAGCAGATTGGCAATGGCGCGCTTGAACAAGGGTCTGTCGACGCGTGCATAGGCTTCGGGCAGTGTTGTGTCCAAGGTGATGCTGATATCACGCGAATAGGCGAGCACCCACGCATCATCAACTACCTCGTGCAACAAACCTGTCAGCTCGGCGTCCTGCAATTGGTAGTGGCCGGATTTTGCGCGGGAGAGTTGCACAAAGTCCGCAGTCAGCGCCAGAGCGTTGTCGGCATGTTTTTCTATCAGATCCAGCCAGCGCTCCTCGATGCGGTTCTCGCTGGTTTCTGGGCCCAGTTTGTGCAGTTCCACCAGGGAGATAATCGAGGACAAGGGCGCGCGGATATCATGCGCGATAAAGCGGAATGCTTCATCACGGTCGCGCTCCGCCTGCCAGAGCCGTGAAACGTCGATAATGCTCAATATCCAGCCGATATGCTGCTCGTGGCTATCCTGGCAAGGGGTGAATTTGACGAGCAAATCGCGTTGGCCGGCATCACGTGCTTCGGCCTCTACTTCCCTGCCGGCTTGCATGGTGCCATTGTCGACGACGGGTAGGCTGGTCTGGTTGTCCTGAATATCCTGTAACAAAGGAATCATCGGTTGCTGCAACAATAAGTCGGCAGAGTTGACATCGAAATATTGCGCGGCAGCCTGGTTGGCGATACGGATGATGCCGCCGGGGTCGCAGACTAGGGTCGGGTCGGGCAGTCCGTTGACACTGTCGCTGATGAAGCGGTGCATGCCCTGCAATTGCTGGCTCGCTTCGTGCAAGGCATGGATGCGTTTGTCCAGGAAGTCGGTGAAGGCGACTGGCTGTTGCGAGGTGGACATCATGGGGAATATTCGCTTGAAGGATTCAAACTCGGTGGTGAGAAAGCGGGTGGCAGTATCGAGCCGGTGCCAGCTCCAGAGCGGATAAATCAACATCAGCCCCAGGCAACCGGCGGATGGGGCAAGCAGAATACCAAAAAATACCGACATACCGCAGGTGATAAGCAGCAGCCCGACCAATAATGAAACACTAAGCAGCAAGGCGGCGAGCGGACTCAACAGCATGAAACCGAGCAGGGCCAGGCTGACAAATGCCAGGTTGAGCAGCATGTCTTGCCAGGGGGACGCTGCCACCAGGGAGCGGTGGCTCAAATGACTTTCAACGATATTGGCCAGTATTTCCACCCCCGGCATCAGTTGTCCGCCCCCCGAGACTGGCGTGGCATACTGATCGCCAATGCCGGAAGCGGTGGCGCCGACCAGCACCAGTTTGTCGCGGAATATATCGTCAGGGATATTGCCCTCGATAACATCGCGATAGGCAATGCGGGGGAAATATCCTGCCTTGCCTGCATAAGCGATCAACTGGGTCGCGGATGGGGCAGAGATCGTTTGTGGAAGGTGTCCTGCTGTCTCCAGCAGGCTCAGGCTGAAGTGCGGGTAACGTATGCTGCCGATTTGCTGTTCCATGAGCACGGAACGTACCACGCCGTCGTTATCGATATTGAGATGCACATGCCCGAGGCCTGCTGCTTGGCGAGAGAGAAGTGTGATAGGCGCCTGCACGTATTTTGCCTGGCCGGATTCGCTGAATATCACAGGCAATGTGACCACGCTGCTATGCATGATGGCAGCAGCCAGCCGCTGGTCGTCTTCCGTATGTTGCAGGTCAGGCTCGCTGAGCAGGATATCCAGGCCAATGGCGGTGGGATGCTGCTCGCTGACGCGATTTATCAGCTCCGCATGCAGGTTGCGACGCCAGGGCCAGCGGCCAAAGGTATTGATGCTGTCATCGTCAATTGCAACAATGATGATCTTGCCGGACAGGGGGTGCTGCTGGACGGCGATGGTGAAATCCTGGATCAGGTCATCGGCAACCGTGAGGGTTTGCTTGTATGACAGTAACGCTACCAGCGCAAGGATAAGGCCGGAGATCAACAGCCAGATAAGCTTGCTGCGTGGTGACGCTGCGGAAGAGGGAGAGAATGCCATGCAGACCGTAGCCGGGTTCAGGGCTTGGGTTTATCAAACCAGGTGCGGTCAAATCCTCCATTGTCCTGCTGCTCGATCTCGATGATGCGCGCATCGGAGAACGGACCGGACTCATTGCCCAGCAGTGTGGCAAGGCGGACATAATAACGACCAGTGGGCAAGGCTTGTAGGTCGATTTCGGGCTTGTCCAGCTGTTGTTCCGTGACCAAGGCATCAAATTGTGTGCTGTGGCTGACTTGCGCGACATAGCGGGTATCCTGCCGCGGACTGATCCAATAGGCCTGCCCTGGTGTGGCTGCTGTGCTGGCGCTCTCTGTTTCGCTGACCGTGATATTGACTGGCTGGCTGTAAGGCCCATGGTTCAGGTTGCCTGATGTATCGTTGGCCAGGCTGGCGACGCGCCAGTAGTATTTGCCTGCTGCCAGTGAATCAAGCTGGTAGCGGCACTGGTGCAGGTTGTCTACATTCACGATCACTTGCTGGAATTCGGAGTCGCTGGCGATTTGCAGATGATATGCCTGCGCGCCTGCCACTGGCGTGCAGCTTAATGTGCTGTTGCTGCCAATGGTTTGCTCCGGTTGAGGAAACAGTAGCCAGGGACTGGATGGATGACTGTGGATAGTGAAACGGTGCTGGGCTTCGTAGCCTGAAATACCCTGCAGGTCCAGCGCGCGGACGGCAAGCAGGTATTCACCATCCTGCAGGCTGGGCAGGGTAGCGCTGGCCGAGTTGGAAGACGCATTCCACAGAATCTTCTGCATGTCTTCATCCTGGGCAATCCGGTATTGGTATTCGCGGCTGTTATCCAGGCCGGGCCAATCGAATTGCAATAATTCCGGCTCAGCGAAGGCGACGGGCAATTGGCTGAGGTCTGGCGCGGCAAGCAGGGTTTGTACTTTTCCCAGGCCATCGTCAGTAACGGCAATGCCCTGTCCGGCTTCGAGCTGGGCTTCTGGTTTGCGTTTGCCGGTTATTGGTTGTTGCACTTGCACCTTGCCTTGCGTCACGCTGGTGGCGGATGCGCCGTCCGCATTAACGGTAAAGCGCGTGCCACGCACTGCGGCCACCGCTTGTGGTGTGATGACCTTGAAGTGATTGGGCGTACGTTTTGCTGCTGGCGTCACGGAAATATCCGTATTGCCTTGCTCAAGGTAAATAAT
Organism: Methylobacillus sp.; assembly: GCF_036844465.1. Lineage (NCBI taxonomy): Bacteria > Pseudomonadati > Pseudomonadota > Betaproteobacteria > Nitrosomonadales > Methylophilaceae > Methylobacillus > Methylobacillus sp. The sequence goes on along the minus strand of NZ_DAIUFW010000007.1, from coordinate 44,007 downwards.
GCGCTGGCTTTGCTTGGTTACGCTGTTTTCCCGGACGCGGTCCAGGCGGATACTGGTATTGGAGAGGATGCGCGTGACGGTACCGTCAGCAAACTCCAGGGAAAGGTAGCTATTGTTGCCAGTACGCACTCTGCTGCCCTCTGGCAGGGAGTCGCCTTGCACGATAGGCTTGAGAGTATTGCCTGCCTCATCTACCAGTGCGACTTCTCCATACGCGAAGCTGGCATTGGCGCTGCTGCTGATATTGGGGATCAGCACGATGGTGCCTGGCTGTAGCCGGTGCGGGTTGGCAAGATGATTGATGGCCTGTAACTCAGGCCAGACATGCGGAGTGCCTAGATAATGTTCGGCCAGATTGTAGAGATTATCTCCTGGCGTCACCGTGTGTTGAATGGTATCTGCCTGTGCTGGGCTGTGCATGGCCAATGCCATGCATGCGAAGAGAGCTGATTGCCGCAGAGGTTGCCAGAGTGAATTGCCGTGACCGTGCATTGTGTGCATGTGATCCCTGATGATATTTATTCCATGAGTGGCACGAGTATATCGCTTTCCAGCCGGTAACCCATGCCATAGACCGCCGTCAGTTTATAACCATTGTCGGGGTGCAACTTCAGTTTTGAACGTATCGCCGAAATATGGGTATCCAGAGTACGGGTTTGCAGGTCTACGGATTGCATGCCCCAGATTTGTTCCTGGATATGCTGGCGCGACAGCAGCCTGCCCTGATTCTGGAACAAAAACACTGCCAGCTCAAACTCCTTGTTCTTGAGGGCGATAGGGGTGCCTTGATACTCGAACCGTTGCTGGGCGATATTGCACCGGTAGTTGCCCCAGACGAATTCCTGCTGCGACTGACGTGGGTACAGGCGGCGCAGCAGCGCATTGATGCGGGCATGCAGTTCGCGCACCCGCACTGGCTTGCTCATGAAGTCGTCCGCGCCTGAGGTCAGGCCATGCACCACATCGCGCTCGTCGCTGCGGTTGGTGATCATGAGGATGGGAATGGCTTCCTTGATGTTGGCGCGTACCCACTGCACGATGTCCGGGCCGGAGGTATCTGGCAGCTCCCAATCCAGAATCAGGAAATCGAAAGTTTCGTGTTGCAGGGTATGCAACAGGGATTTGCCGTGATTGAAGGGGTGACAGTCGTGACCCAATGACTCAACAGTTTTCTGTATGAGCTCCAGTTCTGAATTGTTGTCATCCAGGGCAGCAAAACGCATTTCTTTTCTTCCTTCTCTTTGCATTACTTAGGTGCGCATGACAGAAACATACCAAGCTGTTGCAACAATATCATGCGTCATCGTAGTCAATCTTATACCGACCCCCTTCAGTTGAAATGTCAACCAATGTCAACTGTACTTATGCAGGCTGCATCGCTCCTGAAATGGCCTGGTAGTTTCAGGTCTGGGTGGACGCAAATACCACCTTTGGAGTACCCCTTCCAGAGAATTTTCCCAAGCCGACGTTCTGACTATCGTTAATCCTGAAATTACCACTTCAAGGATATACGCATGTCAAGGAATTCGATTCTGAACGAACGCCATCGCGCGTTGGGCTCCAGGCTGGACGGAGACACGTGGAATGATATGCCTGTCCCCTGGAGCTATGACACCAATCCCGATGATGAGGTAGTGGCTGTGCGCTCACGAGCAGGGTTGTATGACATATCTGCGTTGAATATCGTCAATGTCAGCGGACCGGATGCGGAAAAAGCCGTCGATCAGCTGGTGGCGCGAGATATTACCAAGCTCAAGCCCGGTCACTCGTTATTGGCGGCAGAGTTGAATGAAGCGGGCGCCATTTGTGATGACATCATGGTAATTCGCGACTCTGCGACCGCATTCCGTCTCTCTCATGGCACCGGCGCCACCAAGGAAAACCTGGCGAAGATCGCGCAAGGGCTCAACGTCAAGGTGGAGCCTGATCTTGACGTGCATATTCTTTCTCTGCAAGGCCCCAAGTCTGTTGAGATTCTGGGGCCTCTGTTGGACTTCGATCTCAAGAGTCTGGCCTATTTCCAGCACAAGCCAGCCAAGCTGTTCGGCAAGGATATCTATATTGCCCGCGGCGGATATGCCGGCGAGCTGGGCTATGAGGTTTATTGTCGTGAGCAGGATGCCGTGCAGGTCTGGGACGGCATTATGAAAGCCGGGGAGCCGTTTGGCGTAATCGCCGCCTCGTGGAATTCGCTGGACCTGACACGGATAGAAGCCGGATTGCTGTTCTTCCCGTCCGAGATGGTGGAAGGCGACACCACACCATGGGAGGTGAATATGGGGTGGGGCGTCGATATCGACAAGCCGGGTGACTACATTGGCAAGGCCGCCGTGCTGGCATCCAGGGGCAAGGAGCGCTTCAGGCAGATTGGATTGATTTGCCGCGCAGCCACTGCCGTGGAAGCAGGTGCTGGCATCTATATGGACAGCAAGCAAGTGGGCGTGGTCACGAGCGCGGCTTATAGCCGTTACCTCATGCAGTCCCTCGCGTTGGCCCACATTGCTCCAGAGTTTGCCAAAACCGGCACAGCCGTCGAGATCAGGGGTAAGACCGCAAGCTGCCAGGCTTATGTGGCGCCGATTCCTTTTTATGACCCATTGCGTTTGCGTACGCACCCAAAAGAAAAGGTTTGAGAGAAAAGGTCTGAATCATGGAACACGGATATTGGATACCGAGTAAACCGGTCTATACCAGTCTGTTATGGCAATACCAGGCACAGGCGCATGTGATATTGGCCTGCGGCGAAGCGGGGCGAGCGGTGTTGCGGCTGTATCAACAACGCTTGCCCGATCAGTCTGTCACCGTACTTTATCTGCCGATGGAGAATGCCGATTACAGTAATTCCATCAAGGCGCTGGCAGGCGATAGTTTGCAGTTGTTCGAGAGCGAGGCCCAACTGATGCATGCCTTCGATGCGTTACTGGCAAAAGCCTGCATGGGCACGCGGCTATACGCAGCCGGGGAGGAGCATTTTCTCTGGCAGCTCACATCCGTGGCAGCCAGGCACGGCGTGCTCAGCAGCGACATCATGCGCGAGCAGGCGGCTTCACTGGCACGGCCAGTCTATTGCGTGCATTGCAAGACCATCACACCCCATGTCACGACCAATATCGCTGTGTGCAGCGGCTGTCACCGACATCTGTTTGTACGTGACCACTTCTCGCGCAGGTTAGGCGCCTACATGGGTCTGATGGTTGATGCGGAAGAGCCGGGCAATGTGCCCGTTGCGGAGGAGATTTATCCATGAGCGCTCTTAAAGTCATTGTTTCAGAGATTAACGAAGCTGCGGAAGGCGTGCGCCATTTCACCCTGGTGAATGCCGACGGCGGCGAAATGCCGAGTTTTTCTGGTGGCAGCCATGTGGTGGTGTCCATGCCCGCGAGCGGGCGGACTTACCGCAATGCCTACTCCCTGTTGAGCAATCCATCGGATCGCAGAAATTACCAGATTGCCGTGCGCTTGCAGGAGAATTCCCGCGGTGGCTCCAAGTTCATGCATGAGCAGGTGGGCATCGGCATGACGCTGGATATTTCCTGGCCGGTGAACCTGTTTGACCTGTCGCGGCTGGGACACAAGCATATCTTGATTGCAGGCGGCATCGGCATTACGCCGTTCATGTCTCAGGCACATGAGCTTTTGCGCCAGGGCAAGGATTTCGAGCTGCATTATGCCTATCGATCCCCCAGGCATGCCGCGTTTCTTGAATTCCTGCGCGAGCAGTTGGGCGACCGGTTGCATTGCTACGATCAGAGCCAGGGAAAAACCCTTAATTTTGAAACGCTGTTCTCACACCAGCCGCTGGGCACGCATGCTTACGTCTGCGGTCCGGCAGGCATGGTGGAGGCCATGATAGGTACGGCGCGCCGCCTCGGCTGGCCGGAAGGGCATATCCATAACGAGGAATTCCTGGCGCCGCCAGTGGGCGAACCGTTCACGATCCGTTTGAGAAAATCACAAATGGATGTTGAGGTGGGCGCAGAAGTCAGCATGCTGGAGGCGATGGAGGCTGCTGGCGTAGATGCGCCTTATCTGTGCCGTGGCGGCGCTTGCGGACGTTGTGAGCTGGAGGTGCTGTATACCGATGGCGTGCTCGACCACCATGACCATTACCTATCTGATGAGGAGCGGCGCTCGGGCAAGAAAATTATGCCTTGTGTTTCCCGCGCCAGATGCTCGTTTATTGAACTCAACCTGTGAGATGCACCATGAATAACCTTGCTTTCAAACAAGAAACCTTCCGGGATGATTACACCTACCATAATTCTCCCGAGGCGATCCGGCGTTTTCCTTACCCCTTCGATAAGGACGAATACATGTATTCGGTCAATATCGAGCCGCACAATTCAGGCGCCCCTGGTTCGGTATTCGAGCATGCTTTCGATATCGACGAGCATTATGTGGCTGAATGTCATGACAAGGCGCTGACGCTGAAACAGGACAAAGGGCGCTATGCCGCGTTGCCGCACATGATGGATGCGCAATGGGATTTCCTGGAAATGACCATGGAAAATATGGCGCAGGATTATCCTGAGCAGTTCAAGCTGACCAAGGATGGCAATAACTGGACCTGGAAGAACCTGCCGCTGGGCATAGAGGACAGCTTTGTCTTTGGCGATGCCAGCACTTTACCGATGGAGCCTTTTGAGTACATGGGCCGCCAGGTACAGGGCGATTATGTGCTGCTCGACCAGCGTGAAGGCACCTTGTTTGCCGATGCAGGATTCATCACCAGCCAGGCGGACTGGTCGCTGGCATTCGATATCGGCATGTCTTGGCATCAGTGGCATGCGCCAGTCCCGCGCATGGAACAACTGGGCGTTCTGGAGCGCGGTCTCAAGTTCCTGCTGAGTTTGCAACAAGGCAACCCGGTACGCAGAACCAACTGGACCATGACCATCAACCCGCGGCTGGATACTTCACCTGAGCACTATCCGCAATGGGGGCCGGATCGTACGACGGTGACACCTGAGAATATTGGACAGAAGGCGCATTTGCGCGTGGAGCTGCAAACCATGTTCCGTTTGCCGCGCAGCAACGGCATCCTGTTTGGCATCCGCGCCTACCTCATCAGCCTGGAAGAGCTGAAGGAATATCCGCGCCGGGTCAAGCGCTTCCACCGCGTGCTGAGTGGTTTGCATCCCGACCTGCAGGAGTACAAGGGCATCAAGGGCTATCTTCCGCTCGTGGTGGAGTGGCTGTCCAAGTACGATGATGGGGAAACGCTGCCGCTTGGCACGCAGTTGGTATAGGCGCATTGACCTCTGAACGGTATCTGCATCCATCGAGTCGGCGGTTGGTTCGGTGCATACTCTCGAAGTAGTTACAAGCTTGTACTGCGCATTTCATCCTGCTCCATAGCGCAGGCTTGCTGCTCGGGCCATACCGGGTTTCTATGTCCAGCTTTATAGCAGTTCCATATCCAGTCTGACCGTTCAAATCCTGTCGGGAATTGAGCGGTTTTTTTATTTCTGAACCTTGGTTGTCACGGTGTTCTTGTACACGGAATACTACCTTTCATAGTGGGCGGGATTGTCATTCATAAAGTGTTTTTTTAGTTCAGGTATAAAACGCCTGGTAAATACCAGGCTTTTGCATTGTATTGAATCATATGAAAGTAGATACTTCTGGTGGTAGTATCGAGAATTTTTTTGGATGTGAAGGTAAAATATTTCAATGGGTCTTAGGAAGCAAAGCACCAATTAAGGTGTGATAACTTCCTAATATGGTTAGTAAAAACAGGTATTACCGCCGTTCTAAAATCAGCGAAGCCAAGTTCAGGCAGCTTGTCCGGTGTTTTGCACTTGATTTTACAGCGGTCAGCACAGCGGAGTTGACCGGTCTTTCGGTGCGTTCGGTCAATAGCATTTACCTGAAGATTCGAGGTCGCGTTGCCGAATCGTGCGAACTGGAATCTCCGCTGCAAGGTGCAGTAGAAGTCGATGAGTCGTACTTCGGGGCGCATCGGGTTCGTGGCAAGCGCGGTCGCGGGGCCTACGGCAAGACCATCGTGTTCGGGTTGCTGAAGCGGCAAGGTAAAGTCTATACCGAAATTGTGCCGGACTGCTCCAAAGCTACGCTGCAAGGGATTATCCGTGGGCATGTAGAGCCCAGTACGGTGATCCACTCCGATGGCTGGCGAGGCTATGATGGCTTGGTCGATATCGGGTTTGACAAGCACTTCCGGGTGCACCATGGTGAGAATGAATTTGCGAATGGGGAGCGACATATCAATGGCATTGAGTCTTTCTGGAGCTATGCAAAACGTCGCTTGGCCAAGTTCAATGGCGTGGCTAAACACACGTTCTATCTGCACCTGAAAGAGTCTGAATTTAGATTCAACCATCGTCGTGATAATCTTTACCTTGAAGTACTCAATCTTTTACGGATGAATCCGCTTTAGCTTCCTAAGACCCATTCCAATAAACTCTTACAGAGATTAAGTTGTTAATAACTAAATAAATATCGGGGATTTTTCATGTTGTCTTATCTCGCTCAATACTGGCATATGGCACTCATTGGGTTGCTGTTGGCTATTAGTTTCGGTACTTTTGTTTGGTATTTCTGGATTCCTGCTTTGCGGCTAAAAAAGGCGCTCAATCAGGCAATTAATGGCCTTGGAAAAATCCATCATGACCATGGTGAAAAGCATTTCACGGCTTTAGAGCGCGTTAAAAAAGAAGCCATGGTTAACGCTCAATTGGAACATAGTTGGTCTGAATTTACCGAGACCCTCCATCCTCAGAAAAAAACTAATGAGTTGGGCCAGGATGAAGTAGTGCGTTGGCGTGCAACTGCATTGGCAGAAACATTCTTTAGTGATCGTGCCATCGTTGAAACACCACTGAATGCTGAATTCTTCAAGCATCTGCCAGGGATTCTGACTGGTATTGGGATTATTGGTACATTTTCTGGGTTGATCCTTGGGCTTGGTGATTTTCAGGTTTCAAGTGATCCAAGTGCTGTACGGAATAGTTTGGAAGGACTAATCCGGCATGTTGGACATGCTTTTATTGTGTCTGCAGTAGCTATTGGTTTAGCCATGTTTGTGACCTGGATTGAAAAGTTATTAATTAACGCAAGATTTAAGCAGGTTGAAAAGTTGTGTGTCCTGCTTGATAGCATGTTTGATGCTGGGGCAGGAGAGGAGTACCTAGCACGGTTAGTCCAATCTTCTGAAACTGCAGCCACACAATCCGCGCAGATTAAAGATGCTCTGGTAGCAGACCTGAAAGAAATTCTTGCAGAAATGACGCGTCAACAGGTCGAGGCGATGGCGGTAAATAATCAGCAGCTTTCAACCACGATGGCTGACATCTTCAAGGAGCCGCTGGAGCGGATAAGTGGTAATCAGGGAGAGGCAGTCAATAGGTTGCTTACAGACGTTCTTTCCAGCTTCACTGCGCAAATGCGGGATATGTTTGGTGATCAGTTACGAGGCATGAATGATGTCCTGAAACAAACCTCTCAATCCATTCTGGGGGCGGCCGAGAAATTTGATCAGCTTTCTGCAGGCTTACAAGATGCAGGAAAGGGCGCAGTCGATGAAATGGCGAAGCGTATGGATGATGCGCTTGCCAGTATGGATAGGCGCCAACAGGAAATGGACGCATCAATTAATAGCTTCCTGGATGCGATACGCACACAGGTAAGTGATACTCAACATCAAACGTCTGAGCAGTTATCTAGCATGCTGACTTCGTTAGGTACACAAACCGCAGGTTTGCTGGATACCTTGCAAAGCCAAAGCCGCCAGGCAAGTGAAGCACAAGTACAGCAGCAAAAAAGATTTGAAGAGCAGTCACAGCAAACGCTTGATGACCTTGCGGACAATGTTGATAGTCTGACGGATGCGGTTGAAGGGGCTACACAGGCAATGCAATCTGCTGTGGCTTCATTGACAAACTCTACGCGTGATTCTGTTGAAAAAATGAATGCGGGCGCACATACCTTACATGCTGCATCCGACACATTGAGTCAGAACATGAATGGCATGAGCGTTGTGGTGGAGAAGGTTGGTGGAACGGCCGAGCAGTTGAATTTGGCGGCTCAATCTGTCAACGGGGCAACGCAGGCCGCTATTCAAGTTATCAATGATTATCGTGTAACACGCGATGTGTTTGCCTCCATGGTGTCCGATCTCAAGCAAACGGTTGAAAATGCGCGCCATGAGGCCTCGTTGACATCAGCAATTCTCAGCCAGATTGATGCGGCGGCACAAAAGCTTGTAGCTGCACAACAGGATGCTGATCATTATCTTGAGGGGGTGAGCAATGTGCTGGAAGAGGCGCATGAAGCGTTTGCGCAACATGTCACAAGCACTCTAAAGAAAGGGAATGCAGATTTCCACAGGGAGTTAGCGGATGCAACTAATCATCTCAGAGGTGCAGTACAAGACTTGGGTGATACCTTAGATATTATCGCTGTGAAGAAAGGCTGATCATCATGCTGGGAATTAGATTGCCAGTGCGTAAGAAAAGCAGTGATGAAGCAGAAAAACCTTTCTGGATATCCTTTTCTGATTTGATGTCTGCCTTGATGGTGTTGTTTATGGTGGCGATGACCGTTGTTTTGTTGGCGGTGACCCAGGAAATTTCAAAAGAGGAAAAGGAAAAAGCCCAGCGTGAGGAGGAGATTGATGCACTTATGGGGCAGATTCGAGAGGCCACTCAAGATTTCCCCGGTATTTCTGTTTCTGGACGTGTGGTCGATTTTGGAGACCGCGCTCGCTTCGATACCAATAGTCATCATTTGTCTGGGGATCAATCATTATTATTGCGCGAGGTGGTGCTGAAGATATTGCAGGTGGCTGGAGACCCTCTAGGTCAGAAGTGGTTAAAGCGTGTTGTTGTGGAGGGCTTTGCCGATAGACGCGGCACTTATCTACATAATCTGAATTTAAGCCTGCAGCGCTCCCAGCGTGTGATGTGTGTATTGTTGGCCCCGGAAACCAATGATGCCTTACTGAATGATGCAGATATGCGCTTAGTGCGTGAATTGTTCATGATGGGAGGTTCATCGTTCAATGGATTTAAGGATTCATTGGATGAAAGTCGCAGAATTGAGCTCAGGCTTGAATTTCTGGATATAGGTGAGCAGCGTCCATCTACTCGTGATTTACCCTTGGATGAGAAACCGCGATGTCCGCTGAACTGACACCATCACTTGCGGCATTACAGCAACGCCTGAAGGCCTCCCTTGAGTCTGGTTTCCGCCATGAGATATGGGGGGCACCGCAAGCAATGACCAAGGTGCTAGCCAGTATCAAGGCACAGTTTGATGTGATGCATGTTGCTGGCAATCAGCGTTCAATTGCACAGGCGTTGTATGTTTTCAAAACAACAGGTGATCTCTCAAACTTTATTGAACTGAAATATGCATGTCTTGGAATTTCCCAGTCAATAGGGAAGGATGAGTGGCAGCTGATTGAAGATAACGCCTTGTTCCAGGTTTTTCTTCAACGGGTAGATAAGGAGCAAGCGCAGCTCCGTCGATTCCGCAAATGTTACCAGGCGTTGATATATAGCTATTTCAGTTTTGATCTCTATGCCAATTCCACAGGGGCTACAAAACAGAATTGGCAACTATTGCAGCAATATCTCAGAGAACGGCTTGATGTAGCACTGTCTGCATCCCATCAACCGAATTGGCTCAAGGTGTTGTCTGACCATCGCAACTTGCTGTCTGATGATCCATGTGGACGCTATGCCGCATCTTTGTTGAAAGGAAATTCAAGCGAGTTGCAGTCTATTGGTGATGCCATTGGTTTTGGAAAAAGCTCTTGGGTTTGGCAGCAGGCAATGCTAGCGCATACACAAGCCGTCATTGCACGAAAGATTGATAACGATTTCCGGGAGGTGATGGAGCCTTTACTTGAAATTTTGTCTGGCAAAGGGCCAGTGGTTCTGAGTCCTTCAATTATTTCTCAATGTGTGGCGTTGGTATTGGTGCGTTATACCTATTGTGTTGAGCGACCGGAACATCCGGTGCTGCGTGATATTGCGGTCAATGCGTTTGGCAACCCCTGGCTGAAAAAAGTGGCATGGGACGCGGAGGTTGGGAGCGAAGCAGCCAGGAAAATGGTGGATGGCTGGCTAAAGGCACGCCTGATTACAGATTTCTTTGCGTTGTTGTCTGAAGAGGGAGCAACCGATGAAAGGCGACTTAAATACTGGCTTAGGTTTTCTGAAGCGATTGAAGATATGTGGTTTGTATTAGGTTCCACTGCTCGCAATAATAACTCACCTGAATTCCGGGAAATGCGCAAGCGGATGGATGGGCGGATGCATTATCTCGAAGGGTCTGGGAATACTGGGGACAATAATGCGTTCATTATGCGAATTGGCTCTTTGATGGCTGTGGAGTTCGGTTTGGATGGAAATGCTTGCTATATTTTTCAACATGATGATTTCAAGGTGGATATGAGCCGGCGTTTTATTGATATCGCAAATTTGAGAGGAAGTAATAATATTGCGCGTCTGATTCATCGTGGAGTCTGGGAGCCAAAATTTGATAAATGGATATGCCCAAGAGTGAGTTGGTATCCTGAAAGAAGTGTGAATGGCGCTCGCCGAGAGGTCAGCCAACAATACTCCGCTAAGTCATCTATTTCTAATGAAGCATACTTGGAAATATCCGATTTAAGGCGCATCGAAAAATTGTTTGATGTCAGGATCAACGATTTGAGACAGAAAGGCGGTGCGATTTGGGTATTGGCTCAGGATGGCAATACTGACCTGAATGAAGAGTTGATACGTCTTGGATTTAAGTATAAGTCGCCTAAGGGGTGGTGGAGAGAATAGTCATGTTGAATCGATTTTTTGGCAGGAAAAATAGTGCTGCCAGTACCAGCCTTCAGGTTAAACGCACATTCACAAACGAGGGCATCGCTTATTCCCTGGATGGAGAAACGCCAATAGCTTGGCTATCTACACCATTCGAGTTTGATACACATAGCGAGCTGGGTGCATTGCTCGCACAGTTGCTTGAAGAGGGCTATGTTTCGTTGAGTGCTGAGCAAGTAATGCTGTCGTGGTCAGCGTTATATCGTTTGCTTGATGATTCTGAATATACGAATAGCCTTCGCATTCTTGACTTGCCACCGCCGTCTCCAATCCGTCCTGTTTTATCGAATAGAGGAGCAATCACGGATCCTGATTTCTCCATTATTTTGGCAGGCTGGGCAGATGATAGTAACGTGACGATTACGCCATCTCCTCAAATTACCGGGGCCATCGCTGTAATGCATGGTCGGCAATATCTTTTGTCCCGTCAGGCTTGGCAGGCAATGTTGGAAATTGCGGCTTTTCATCAGCGTGTACAAGCCGAAAGAACACCAGAAAGTAATCGACGTGCTTGGGGACGAATTCGGGCAAAGGCGATTGAAGCAAAAGGAAGTCTTTCTGACTTTCTGAAAAAAACAGTGATTCTTACCCCCGAAAAGCTGGATTTGCATCTAGTTAAGTCAGGGAGCCAAGAGGCAAAAACACTTGAAGTGATTCCGACCTTCAAAGAGGCACCAACACGCTGGATGGAGATGTTTGACCGATTTTCCAGCGTTCAGGATCGTTACGATATTCCCGATGGTGAGGAAATAGTGCAGGTGATCGTTTCACCTGAGGCGAAAACTGTGCTTAACGAAATTAAGCGTATGCCAGGAAGGCGTGTTTCCGGCATGCGGGCAGAGGCATTCATTAGAAATCCTTTTTCTCTTTTGGGACCAGACGCCTCATCTGTCATTGATGCCGAGCAATTTGAACACGCTCGACTGGATGCTGACCTGGTTTTTCAGCATTTCACTCCTTTGGTTGAGAGGGATGTTGAGGGGAAGTTAACGAAGGTAGCATTGCTGATTGAGGAGGATAGGATTGGAGGATTTTCAAGTGAAGAGTATGTATTTCAGAACCCATCAGAACTTGACCAGTTTAATAAAAAGTTGGCTGACCGCATTGCCAGAGAGGCGCAATGTCTGGTGTGGAATGGATATGAACTCGAGATTCTTGGGGATACTTGTCAATATTTAAAACAGCTACAGAATATACATGATGAGCTGACTGCATCTGATCAGCATGAATTGCTAGATATTTTTGACCTTTCTAATTACTCCGCTCGTATTGAGGGGATTGGTAATGAACAGCAGTACTCCTCTCCGTTTATTGCAAGAAAAAATGATGAAACCAGCTGGTTTCCAGACAATGTAATTTTTGGTTTGCAGTTTTTGTCTCCCGGCCAGGAAACTCCGTTTACCTTGCCAATGGATGTTGAGCAGATTCATCAGTTTGAATCAATGGTTGAGGATGCAAAGCGTACTGAAAAGTCAGACGTTGTTATACCTGATTATCCGCATCCTATTCCACTGGTAGAGGCACAAGGTCTGATACAAGCTTTCCGTCGAGCACAAGAAGATATTAGTGGTGGAAGATTCAAACCAACTGAACATAAAAAGCTTGAGCCGATAGAGCGCAAGCATCTTGTCTTGAAATCTAATATTGATAAGGTTGAGTATGAGGAAGAGCATAGAGAAGAGTTGTTAGCACTGCCACCTGAGGCCCAACCTTACTTACCAAGTACACTGAAACAAGGTGTCACGCTGAGAGACCATCAGTTACATGGTGTGTGTTGGTTGCAACATTTGTGGCGGTTGTCACCTATGCATTGCCGAGGCGCATTGTTGGCTGATGATATGGGGCTTGGAAAAACGATCCAGTTATTAACATTTATTGCTGGAGTGCTTGAAGACAATCCAGAAATAAAACCTATATTGATTGTGGCCCCCGTGGCACTTTTAGAAAATTGGAAAGAGGAAATAGGTAAGTTTTTCACGCATGGTGCCTTACCGATACTGACGCTTTATGGCCGTGATCTGGCTGACAAAAGATTGCCAAAAGCTGATTTCGACCGGACTTTGTTGGAACATGGTATTACTAGTTTATTGAAGAAGAACTGGCTTGGTGATGCGAAGGTGGTGTTGCTGACGTATGAAACATTGCGTGATTTGGAGTTTTCGCTGGCAGCACAGCCATGGTCAATCATGGTGTGTGATGAAGCACAGAAAATTAAAAATCCCAATGCAATGGTGACACGAGCTGCTAAAAAACAAAATGTTCAGTTTCGGGTTGCTTGTACCGGTACTCCTGTTGAAAATACTTTGACTGATTTATGGTGTTTGTTTGATTTTATTCAGCCAGGGGTGTTGGGATCATTGTCTGCATTCGGGCGGCAATATACTAAACCGATTGAGGAAGAGGATGGTGAAAGCAGCGAGAGAATTGAAACATTAAGGAAGATTATCAAACCTCAATTGTTACGTCGTGAGAAGAAGGATGTTGCTAAGGATTTGCCGGAAAAAATTATTGCTGATACTTGTCGTCAGTTGCCGATATCTGTCAGGCAGCGTGAATTATATGCGCTAGCAGTATCGACTCTGCGTAAGTCCGATAATGCAAATGGCTCCGCTCATTTAGGAATGTTGCAGTATTTTCGCAGGTTATGTTCTGATCCATTAATAGAAAGCGAACATCAGGCAGATATTGTATCGGTCAAACAGATTCTGCAGGATTCACCCAAGATGAATTGGTTAATGCAGGAACTGGGAAGAATTAAAGAACATCATGAGAAGGTCATTGTGTTCTGCGAGTTTCGGGATTTACAACGAACCTTGCAACGATGTATCGCGACTCAATTTCAAGTATCCCCGGATGTTATCAATGGAGATACCAGTTCGGCGGCAGATCATGCTGAGAGTAGACAGAAGCGTATTCGTGCATTTCAAGATAAACCTGGATTTGGTGTGATTATTCTATCGCCATTGGCAGTAGGATTTGGTGTCAACATCCAAGCAGCCAATCATGTCATTCATTTTACGCGTACCTGGAATCCAGCAAAGGAAGATCAAGCTACAGATAGGGCTTATCGGATTGGACAGCAGAAGGATGTATGGGTTTACTATCCTATCGTTACTGCGCCTGATTTTGTTACATTCGATCAGAAGCTGGATGAGTTATTGACTTGGAAGAGAAACCTCTCGGCAGATATGCTCAGCCCCAGTGGGGATTTAAAGCTTTCTGATTTTCTTGATATTCAAGATGTTGATGGATCCCAGATTTTTGTAGGATTGTAGTCAATATAACTTGCCAAAAAAGCATGGTTAGATGCACTAGTAGTAGTCTAATCATGAGCTATAAACAGGCAGCAACCTAGCGTTGATAAGATTAGATTTCCCGTAAACGTAAACTGTTGATCGTGACTTACGATGGATAAGGATGGTGATGCCTTGCTTACTCGTGCCCAGCAGATTCTTCTTCCATATCGTAGTGGATGATGGAGAGAAAGCGGATAGGGAGTTGGGCGTGGATTTCCGGGCGGTGCGGGATTTCGCCGCGGAAGGTGAGAGCGTCACCGGGTTCTAGCATATAGACCTCATCGCCAACCCGGTAACCCAGTTCGCCTTCCAGCATGTAAAGGAATTCGGTGCCGCTGTGCTCGAAAGACGGGAACTCTTCGCCTGCGTCTTCCAGGGTGATGAGGAAGGGTTCAAACAGCTTCTTGGGGCCTTGGTCATAAGCTAGCAGGTGGTAGGTGTGTCCGTTGCGGGTGCCGCGGCGCACGACTTCCATGCCTTGCCCCTTTTTCACTAGTTGTGCGCCACCCGTGGGCTGGTTATAGCCGCGGAATAGCCGTGAGAGGGTGACCCCCAGGCTGTTGGCGAGCTGTTCCAGAGTATCCAGGCTGGTGGAAACTAGGCCGTTTTCTATCTTGCTCAACATACCCCGGCTGATATTGGCGCGTTCCGCGACGTCTGCGATGGTGAGGCCATGCTGCTGCCGGATTTCCTTGATGGCATTGCCAAGATGCTTGCCCAGCGGTTTGGGTTCATTCTCGGGAGTGAGGGGAACGATTTTTTTAGGATGGTGGGCCATGTGGATGCTTCCTTGGTCTGTTGGGGGTCAGCCCAGCGTTCATTACACGGATTTGATGCACATCATTGGTGCAATTTTGTTTCAGTTAAGGAAACAAATTTTATTCAAGATAATATATTTGCATATTGTTGGCAAGGTCATGCACTAGGATGATGCACTCTGTGGCGGGGTATGACAGATGGCCAACATGAAAAACCAGTGGTTACCATATGGGCTATCTGCTCAATCTGCCACAAACACTGCCTGGGTTGTGTGGATGGTTTTTATATCTTTGCAAACTCGATATAAAAATCCCGAATGCCGGATGCGAGGAACTGCACTGCTACGCAAGTGAGCAGGAAACCCATGATTTTGGTGATGGCTTGCATGCCATGTTCGCCCAATAGTTTCTCGATGTAGGTAGCTGAAGACAACGCCAGGTAGGCAATCGCGGAGGTGATGGCGATGCCGGTGATGACGATGAGATGGCCGGTGAGGCTGGCTTCTCCGGGAATCTGTGACCCGAAACTCATGATGACGGCGATGGAGCCGGGCCCTGCTAGGCTGGGCATGGCCAGCGGCGAGAAGGAGTAATCCAGGTTGGCATGCTTGATTTCATCCGGCTCAGCACCTGTACTGGAAGATGTATCCATTCCGGAAAAGATCATGCGCAACGCGAGAATCAGGATGATGATGCCGCCCGCCACGCGTATGCCGGGCATGGAAATGCCGAACAGTATGATGATGCCGTTTCCCAACAGCAAAAAGGCTACCAGGATGCCGAACGCGAACAAGCAGGTTTTTTTGGCCTGCCGCCGCCGGGTTTCGCTGGTCATTTTCTGCGTAAGCGCCATATATAGCGGAATAGTCGTAAGCGGATTCATGATCGGCAATAGACCAATCACGACTATGAAAATATATTTGATGACTTCAAACAGGTTCAATTGGCACTTCCTCTCCTGATTCGGCGATGACGTTCTGCTGGGGCCGAGTATAGACGATTGTACCTGTTCCTAACCCCCTCTCTCCTCTCTGGAAAACGCAAACCTACCTCCTTGGAAGTATTGACTTTCCATTGATGTTTCCTATCATGAAAAAAAGTTTCACAAACATATTGAATCTGTTTTTGCGGTTTGGTATAAATGCATTAAGTTTCATTAAGAGAAACAAAGTTTCATTTATTGGTGTTTCAATCGATTGACTGGAGCCATCACAGATGCCGTTAAGACTGCTCAAATATGCGCTAAGCAAAGAGTATCCGGGGACGCGTTTTTTCCAGGCGCATACCACGCCGAAGAAGACCTATGACGTAGTCATCATCGGCGGCGGCGGCCATGGTCTGGCGGCAGCATATTACCTGGCCAAACATCATGGCATCACCAATGTCGCGGTGCTGGAAAAAGGCTATATCGGCGGCGGCAACACCGGCCGCAACACCACCATCGTGCGCTCCAACTACCTCACGCCCGAAGGCGTGAAGTTCTACGACGCCAGCGTCAAAATCTATGAAGACCTTTCCGAAGAGCTGGACCTCAACCTGTTCTATTCCACGCGCGGCCACTTCACACTCGCGCATACTGATTCCGCCATGCGCACCATGCGCTGGCGCGCCGAGGTCAACAAGCATGTGGGCGTGGAAAGCTACGTAGTCGGCCCGGACGAAATCGCCAAGGCCTGTCCGCAGCTTGACTTGAGCTGTAGCGGCAAGGCGCCCATCGTCGGTGCTCTCTATCATGCACCGGGCTCGGTGGCGCGCCATGATGCCGTGGCCTGGGGTTATGCCCGCGGCGCGGACCGCCTGGGCGTGGAGATTTTCCAGAATACCGAAGTCACCGGCATCGACGTGGAGGGCGGCCAAGTGGTGGGCGTGAACACCAACAAGGGTTATATCGCCACCAACAATGTGTTGTCCGCGGTGGCGGGCTTCACGCCGAGAGTCTGCGAGATGGTGGGCGTGGAAACGCCTATCGTCATCCATCCGCTGCAAGCCTGTGTCACCGAGCCGATGAAGCCTTGGCTCGACACCATCCTCGTCTCCGGCAGCCTGCATGTGTATGTCAGCCAGTCCTCGCGCGGTGAGCTGGTGATGGGTTCTTCGCTCGACCCTTACGAAGTGCATTCCACGCGCTCGACGCTGGATTTCGTCGAAGGGCTGACTTCGCACATGCTGGACATGTTTCCCTTCCTTTCCAATATCAAGGTGGTGCGCCAGTGGGCCGGTATGGCCGACATGACGCCCGATTTCGCGCCGGTGATGGGCAAGACGCCGGTCAAGGGCTTCTACCTCGACGCAGGCTGGGGCACCTGGGGCTTCAAGGCCACGCCGATCAGTGGCAAGACCATGGCCGAGACCATCGCACGCGACCAGGCGCCCGAGCTGATCCATTCCTTCCGCCTGTCGCGCTTCGAGGATTACGAGCTGACTGGTGAAAAGGGCGCAGCCTCGGTAGGCCATTGAGCCAGGACATAGAGAAGGAATACACGATGAAGTTACTGACCTGTCCCGTGAATGGAACCCGGCCGCTGAGCGAATTCGTCTATGGCGGCGAACTGCGCATCCCGCCCGCTGCCGATTGTAGCGACAAGGAATGGGCCGACTACGTGCACAACCGCCACGGCGCGCCCGGCCTCAAGCAGGAGTGGTGGTACCACGCGCCCAGCGGCACCTGGTTCATTGCCGAGCGCAACACATTGACCGACCAAGTGGTTCGCACCTATCTGAAAGGGCAGGAGAACAACAAATGAGTACCCGTCTGACCAGGAAAAAAGGGGAATGGATCAACCGCGCGGCTGTCGTCAAATTCAGCTTCGAGGGTAAAGAGTTCAGCGGTTTCGAGGGCGATACGATTACCAGCGCGCTCTGGGCCAATGGCGAAAAATTGCTGGGGCGCAGCTTCAAGTACCACCGTCCGCGCGGCATCCTGAGTTTTGCCAATCATGACGTGAATGTCATGCTGACTGACGGGCAGGACACCAATATCCGTGGCGATGTGGTGCCTGTGACACAGGGCGCGGAATTGGAGGCAGTGAATACCGATGGCGGCGTGAGGAAAGACAAAAGCCGCTATATCGACAGTATCGCGCCATTGCTGCCGGTGGGTTTCTATTACAAGGCTTTCCATACGCCGAAGAAAATGTTCCCGTTCTGGGAAGGCGTCATCCGCAAGGCCGCTGGCCTGGGTGTGGTCAATTTCAATTATCCGCGCATTCTCAAGCGCAAGCGCCATATCCATTGCGAGATGCTGGTGATTGGTGCAGGCGCGGCAGGATTATCTGCGGCCATTGAGGCAGGCAGGCACGGGATGCGCGTGGTGCTGGTGGATGAAAACGCACAGCTCGGCGGTAGCCTGGGATTCGATCGCGCAGGCCTCCAGGAATCCGGCAGCCTGCTGGATGAGCTGTCGGCGCAAGTGCAATCGTTATCCAACGTCCGAATCATGACGGGCGCTTATGCCGCAGGCTATTACCCGGATCACTTGATTCCCGTCGTGACCCAGGAAGGCATTTACAAGGTGCGCGCGGGTGCGGTGGTGATGGCGACAGGTGCGTTCGAGCAGCCGCCAGTGTTCCGCAACAACGATATTCCCGGCGTGATGCTGGGTTCTGCGGCCCAGCGCCTGCTGCATCGCTATGGCGTCAAGCCTTTCGAGCAGGGCGTGGTGTTCACGGGCAATGATTACGGCTACCGAGTAGCGCAGGATCTGCTGGAGGCAGGCGTGAAGCTGGCTGCACTGGTGGATATGCGCCAGCAGGCGGATGATCAGCAATTGCCCACTGAGTTGGCGCGTCGGGGTGTGAAAACCCTGCATGGTCATGCCATTTACGAAGTCGAGCCTGGCGCCGACAAGTTCAGCGTCAAGGCCGTGATCGTGGCGCCTTACAATGTTGAAACTGCCGAGGCGGATACCAGCCGCAAGACCCGCATCGAATGCGATGGCGTGGCCATGAGCGCAGGCTGGGCGCCTGCGGCCAATCTGCTCTATCAGGCCGGGACTGCCATGCGCTATGACTACGGCGCGCACCAGTTTGTCCCCGGCAAGCTGCCTGCCGGTATCTTTGCCGCCGGGCGGGTCAATGGCGTGTATGCCTTGGCAGACAAACTCAAGGATGGTGAGCGGGCCGCCAGGGTTGCCATGCGTCATCTGGGCCAGGATCTGCCAGCACCGGGGGACATTGCGGTAAGCAGCGTGGCGCAAAGCCATGCCTATCCGATTGTGATGCACCCCAAAGGCAAGAACTTTGTCGATTTCGACGAGGACATCCAGGTCAAGGACTTCATCAATGCTGCCAAGGAAGGCTTCGACAATATCGAGCTGATGAAGCGCTTCACCACCGTGGGCATGGGGCCCAGCCAGGGCAAGCATTCCAACATGAACGCGATCCGCATTCTGGCCAGGCTACGTGGCTTGCCGGTAGAGCAGATCGGCACCACGACTTCGCGGCCTTTCTTCCACCCGACCCCGATCGGCCATCTGGGCGGGCGCGCTTTCCATCCGCATCGCTATACGCCGCTGCATGACATCAATAGCGCCTTGGGCGCGGTCTTTACCGATGTCGGCCCATGGAAGCGCGCTGCTTATTATCAGGTACCCGGCTCAAGCATGAGGGACACCATTCTGGCCGAGGTAGAAGCCGTGCGCAGCAAGGCCGGCATTATCGACAGCAGCTCTTTTGGCAAGATCGAAGTGCACGGGCCGGATGCCGCGCTGTTCCTGGAGCGTTTTTTCACCGGGCGTTATGTGGACCAGAAAGTCGGCTCCTCACGCTACACCATGTTGCTGGATGAAGCGGCAGTGGTGGTGGATGATGGCTTGGCGCACCGCCTGGGAAATGAGTTGTTCTATCTCACTTCCGGCACTTCCAATGCGGCTGCGGTGTATCGAGAAATGCAGCGCTGGCAGCAACTCTGGCAACTGAATATCGGGCTGGTCAATGTCACTGGCGCTTATGCAGCCATCAATATTGCCGGGCCGCTCGCAGCCGGGATATTGGCCGGACTGGTTGATTTTCCGCTGGAAGAGCAAAAGCCGCATAGCGTGCGGCTCGCTGAACTGGCCGGAGTGCCGGTGCGACTGGTGCGCGTATCCTTTGTTTCCGACAGTACCTATGAATTGCATGTCCCCACGCTGCAGGCGGCATTTGTCTGGGATCAGGTCATGCAGGCTGGCCAAGCGCATGGTCTTAAACCGTTCGGCACCGATGCCCAGCGCATCCTGCGCCTGGAAATGGGCCATCCCATGCCCGGTATCGATACGGATGGCCTGACCAATCCGCTGGAAATCGGCGCGGAACACGCCATCGACATGAATAAGCCCGATTTCATCGGCAAGCGCAGCCTGGAAATCATCGCCAAACGTCCGCGTAAAAAAGCGCTGGTGGCTTTTGAGCTGGATAAGGACTATGCCGGCGAGACCTTGTTTGAATGCAACCTGGTGATCCGTGGCGACGAGATCGAAGGAAGGGTAACCAGCATTGCCTATTCGCCAGCCCTGCAGCGCGTGATCGGTTTCGCCTATGTTGCACCGCCACATAGCGCCGTAGGTTCCAGTTTCCAGGTGCGCGCCGACAGTGGGGCGCTGGTCCATGCGACCGTGGTGCCTTTCCACTTCCTTGATAGCCATCAGTGAGATCACATCATGCAGACTGAAAAGTTCATCACCCCCATTGCCCATGCGCTCCATCACGAGCAAGGCAATTGGGGCGTTATCAACCAGATGCGGGTAATGACTGACTTTGTTGACCAGCGTCAGGAGGAAAGCAGAAAAAAGAGTCTGGGAATCGCTGATGCGAGCCTCCTGCGCAAGTTCGGCGTCAAGGGCGCGCATGCCGCCCAGTGGTTGAGCGAGCAGGGTATCACCATTCCGCTGCGTGCCAATAGTTGGGTGTATGGCGCGGATGGCAGCCTGATATTGCGTCTGGGCAATAGCGAATTCCTCATCGAGGATGCGCCGGGAGGGGCAAGTTGCGTAAAGCTGGAAGCAGCCTATGCCGCGCCTGCCGGAGTATATCCAGTACCCCATGTCGAAGCGGCATTCGTGCTGAGCGGACATGCGGTGCAGGAGTTGTTCCATGAAGTTTGTCCCATTGATTTAACTCGCGCTGCGCTCGGCCCACAAGACGTCGTCATGACGCAAATGGCCGGGATCAGCGTAGTCCTGATACGCCAGGACCTGGAGGGGGAGAGCCACTACAGGCTGTGGTGTGATAGTTCGTATGGACCGTATTTGTGGGAAGTGTTTGCGGAAATCGCACATGAACACAACGGCGGACCCATCGGAATAGGTCGGTATTTAGCGGCCTGTGAGTGAAATGACGTGGCTGGCGCATCTTGCCTGACGGTGTTGACCTGCCTTGCGGCAGGGCACATGCCGGGGCCGTCATGTGGAGTGTTTCAGCCCTCTTAAATCGAACTCGGAGAGTTATATGAAGATAGTTGACGGAAAGTTCACGTGCCAGTCCGGCTCTACAGAGCAGGATCTGGCTGCCGCCAAGAATTTCCTGGCCGCCAACAACGTGAAGTATGTGCTGGCACAGTTTGTCGATATACATGGGGTTGCCAAGGTGAAATCGGTACCGGCCGCGCATTTGGAATCTATCCTGAATACAGGGGCAGGTTTTGCCGGTGGCGCAATCTGGGGAATGGGGATATTGCCCAATGGCCCTGACTATATGGCGGTAGGCGATTTGTCCACCCTGAGCCTGCTGCCTTGGCAGCCCGGTTATGCCCGCATTATTTGCGATGGGCATGTGGACAAGAAGCCTTATGAATACGACTCCCGCGTTGTCCTCAAGAAGCAGATCGAGCGAATGGCGGCGCGGGGCTGGACCCTATATACCGGCCTGGAACCAGAGTTTTCCTTGCTCAAGCGCGATCTTAATGGCGGTTTGCGGCCTTGTGACGATACGGACATCCTGCAAAAGCCCTGTTATGACTACAAGGGCATGACCCGGCAGGGCGTGTTCCTGGAAAAACTCACTGAAGCGTTGATTGCCGCTGGATTGGATGTCTACCAGATCGACCACGAAGATGCCAATGGCCAGTTCGAAATCAACTATACCTATGCCGACTGTCTCAAGAGCGCGGATGATTACATCCTGTTCAAGATGGCGGCCAGCCATATCGCCAATGAACTGGGCATGATCTGCTCGTTCATGCCCAAGCCTTTCGGCAACCGTCCGGGCAACGGCATGCACATCCATATGTCGATCGGCGATGGCAATAAGAGCCTGTTTCACGATGATGGCGATGAAACCGGCCATGGCTTGTCGCAACTGGCTTATCACTTCCTGGGCGGCATTCTGCACCACGCGCCTGCATTAACTGCCTTGGCCGCGCCGACAGTGAACTCATACAAACGCCTGGTGGTGAGTCAATCCCTCACCGGCTCGACCTGGGCGCCTGCCTATATTTCCTATGGCAACAACAACCGCTCGACCATGGTGCGCATTCCTTATGGGCGCTTGGAGCTGCGCTTGCCCGATGGCGCCTGCAACCCCTATCTGACGACTGCTGCGGTGATCGCCGCAGGCATGGACGGCGTGCAGCGTGAGCTGCATCCGGGGGCCGGGCATTCCAGCAACCTGTTCGACTTGAGCCTGGCTGAGATGAAGGCCCAGGGCATCGGCATTCTGCCGCAAAACCTCAATGAATCGCTCGACAGGCTGGAATGCAACAAGGTGCTGCGTGACGCCCTGGGCAATGCACTGACCGAGGAGTTTATCAAGCTCAAGCGTGCCGAATGGATTGATTATCAAAGACATGTATCGGATTGGGAAATCAGCCGGTATGTCGAATTTTTCTAAACCACAGGATTCTGTAAGGAGAGCATTATGTGTGGAATCGTTGGATTGCTGGTGAAGAACCAGAAAATGCGTGCCAATATCGGCGAACTCATGTTGCCCATGCTGCTGGGCATGACAGAGCGCGGTCCGGACTCCGCCGGATTGGCAATTTTCGGCGCGCCGGTTGACAACAGCGAGCGCAAGTTCAACCTCTATTGCGGGGTTCCCGATTTTGACTGGAACCGCTTGAGCGCCGATCTCAGCAACGGCTTGAAGGCTCAGGTCAAGGTGGACGTCAAGGTCAACCATGCGGTAGTGACGACCAGTGTCAGTCCCGATACCGTCAATGCCTGGCTCAAGGAACATTATCCCCAGGTTTATCTGCTTTCCGTGGGCCAGCTCATGGATATCTACAAGGACACCGGTACGCCGGCGCAAGTGGCGGAGCGCTATGGCTTCTCCCATTTGTCCGGCAGCCATTTGGTCGGGCATACGCGCATGGCGACCGAATCTGCCGTGACACCTTCGCGCGCTCACCCTTTCACTGCCGGTGAAGATTGGTGCCTGGTACACAATGGTTCGCTGTCCAACGCCAACAGCGTGCGCCGCAAGCTGGAACACGAGGGTATTTCCTTCGATACCGATAACGATACCGAAGCCGCCTGCCGCTTCCTGCAATGGCGCATGCGTGAAGGCGACGACCTCAAGACAGCGCTTGAGCATGGCTTCGACGAACTGGACGGCTTCTACACCTTGCTGATGGGTACCAAGGACCAACTGGCGCTGGTGCGCGACCCGTTCGCCTGCAAGCCCGCCATCATCGCCGAGCACGACGATTATGTCGCGATTGCGTCTGAGTTCCGCTCGTTGGCCCACCTGCCTGATATCAAGAATGCCAAGGTGTTTGAGCCTGCTCCGAAGGAGATGTACGTATGGAAACTGTAAAATTTGACCTGGAAAAAAACACGCTGCGCGAGGTGAATCAATATCTGCACAGCGGCGCGGCCGAGCTCGACGGCAAGACAGTCACGATCAGCAACCCAGGCGGCGCGCACAATATTGCCGTGGGCATCAAGGCAAATGCGAACGTAGTGATTGAGGGGCATGCAGGCTATTACGCTGCTGGCATGAACCAGATCGCCAATGTCGTGATCGAGGGCAGCGCTGCTACAGGCGTTGCGGAAAACATGATGTCTGGCCGCGTGCATGTAAAGGGCTTTGCCTCCAACGCAGCAGGTGCGACTGCACAAGGTGGTCTGCTCATCATCGACGGCGATGCGGGCTTGCGCTGCGGTATCTCCATGAAGGGCGTCAATATCGTTGTGGGCGGCTCGGTTGGCAGCTTCTCCGCGTTCATGGCGCAGGCGGGCAACCTGGTAATCCTGGGCGATGCCGGCGAGGCCTTGGGCGACTCCATCTACGAAGCCCGTATTTTCATCCGCGGCCAGGCGCAAAGTCTGGGCGCTGATTGCGAGGTCAAGACCATGGATGCCGAATCGCGCCAGATTCTGGTTGATCTGCTCAAGGAATCGGGCCATACGGACGCAGACCCCGACAGCTTTACCTTGCTGGGTTCCGCCCGCACCCTATACAACTTCCACGTAGATAACGCAGGAGCCTATTAATCATGAGCGATACGCCAAAAATCCCGCAAACTGAACCGCGTTTTTCTGCGACTTTCGACAGACAAACCATGTCTGAAATCCGCCGTGCTGCCGCGACGGGTATCTATGACATCCGCGGCGCAGGCGCCAAGCGCAAGCTGCCGCACTTTGACGACCTCTTGTTCCTTGGTGCTTCCGTCAGCCGTTATCCACTGGAAGGTTACCGCGAGAAGTGCGGTACCGATGTTGTCCTCGGCACGCGCTTTGCCAAGAAGCCCATCTACCTGAAAACCCCAGTCACGATTGCCGGCATGAGTTTCGGCGCGTTGTCCGGCCCCGCCAAAGAGGCCTTGGGACGCGGCGCCAGCGCGGTTGGCACCAGTACGACTACCGGTGACGGCGGCATGACGCCGGAAGAGCGCGGTCAATCCACTACGCTGGTATATCAATATCTGCCTTCCCGTTATGGCATGAATCCGGATGATTTGCGCAAGGCTGATGCGATTGAAGTTGTGATCGGCCAGGGAGCAAAGCCTGGCGGCGGCGGCATGCTGCTGGGCCAGAAGATCAGCGACCGCGTCGCCAGGATGCGCTGCCTGCCCAAGGGGGTGGACCAGCGTTCCGCCTGTCGCCATCCTGACTGGACCGGTCCGGACGACCTGGAAATCAAGATTGCCGAAATCCGCGAAATTACCGATTGGGAAAAGCCTATTTATGTGAAAGTCGGCGCGACCCGTCCTTACTTCGACGTGGCCTTGGCCGTGAAAGCCGGCGCCGATGTCGTGGTGCTGGATGGCATGCAGGGCGGTACCGCTGCGACGCAAGAGGTTTTTATTGAGCACGTCGGCATCCCCATCCTTGCGGCGATTCGCCCTGCCGTGCAGGCCTTGCAGGATTTGGGCATGCACCGCAAGGTGCAATTGATTGTCTCAGGCGGCATCCGCAATGGCGCCGATGTCGCCAAGGCGCTGGCGCTGGGTGCGGATGCTGTGGCGATTGGTACGGCCGCCTTGATCGCGCTGGGCGACAACGACCCGCATCTGGAAGAGGAGTATAACAAGCTAGGCACGACCGCTGGCGCTTATGACGATTGGCATGAAGGCAAGGACCCTGCAGGCATCACCACGCAGGATCCCGAGCTCATGAAGCGCCTCGATCCGGTCAAGGCAGGCCGCAGGTTAGCTAACTTTGTGTCCGTCATGACCATGGAAGCCCAGGTAATTGCCCGCGCTTGCGGCAAGTCTCACCTGCATAACCTGGAACCGGAAGATTTGGTGGCATTGACAGTGGAAGCCTCCGCCATGGCCAAGGTGCCCTTGGCGGGGACCAGCTGGATTCCAGGCGTATCGCAACAGTTCTAACTCCTGACGTTGTTGCGTACTGCAGCATTACCAGATAACAGCCTGTCGGCTGTTATCTGGTTTTTTTTGTTTTATGGCTGTCGCAGCATGTTTACGCTATGGTAGGTTTTTCGTAATGCGTATAAAAGTGGGCGGGATCAAACTGGTTGAGGCTTGAATGCTCGTGGGCGCCGACAATATTGGCAAGCCGGACGGGATCAGGGTAGGTGAGTTCCCTGGAAAGGTTGAGCAAAGGATACACGCCGAAAATCTCGGGATGTAGTTCAGCGGCGACGATGATGTCCCCGTACATCACCAGGGCTCCTCCCCAGGAACGAATCAATCCGCGCTGGCTGACCGGCACTTCCATAAGGGATGAGCTTTTGATCTGCGCATCCAGCCAACCATATGCAATTCTTATGCAGTCATCGTTATGATGTACCGGTACAAAACTTGCGTAGTTGGCTCTCTGTTTAGCAAAGGCAATTGCCTCGTCTGATAGCACGGTTTGTTTTTCTTGGTTGATTGTGGGTGCTGCCATAGCCGTGAAGTGCACTTCTTCAATTGAATGAGAATACAATGGAACTCGCTCCTTCCTTTGCTGATGATGGTCAAGCTACTTATTTGTTAATGGCGTTATGCTGATACCTCATTGCTTGATGTTCCAGTTTCCCATAATTGAGATGCTCGTAGATAGCGCGCAAATGCTGCAGGTCATCTGAATATTGCAGCTCAAAACATGGGAATGGCTGGTGGTAAAACCTTCTTTCTCGCGTCAATTGGTCAAGATCATCATGGAACACGCCATTGAAGATACTGACCTTGTTTTCCACAAAGTCGCGGATGGCGGTAATCCTGTTCATCCCGTCCAGCAGCCAGCCAGACATCGGTTTGGCGCCGCTGGTGCGCCATTGCGGCGCATGGATCACATAATATCCAATCGGCACACCCAGAAAAATATTCTCGATAAATCGTGACTGCCTATCCCGGTTCCAATCCGTTCCGGGATTCCAGGGCGGTAACACGAAATTGACCAGTGTTTTCTCGCTTTCCAGACGGGGAAGCTGCGGAGCAATGCCGAAAATGTGCTCGATCGGATGATCATGCGGCGTGCCATGCAACAGGCGATCAGGAAGCAGCGGGGATTTTTGATGGGGTACATCTGCCATGGCCAAGCTCCTCTCTGATTGGGGGAAGTTATTAATAGTTATAGTGCAAGCCCTGATAATTTTGCAGCGCGTAAGTTGTATCAGCGACAGAATACTGGGTCGCGCAATCGCGGCTATATATCAAGACTCTTGCTACCATGAGTTGTTAGCAAGAGTCTTGCACACCGCAGAAACCAAGGCAATAGCTGCAGAGGATGATGCATGGATGCAGAGGTTTTTGTTCTACTCTTTGCCCTGTGTGGGTTTGAGCAGGATACTCAAACCCTGCTGCTCGGTCTTGATGGGGGCGAGGTATGGCAGGTCCTTGATGAAATGTTCTACATTTCCAGCCTTGAGAATGGCCGTAATGCTGGTATCTGCCTCATTCGGCATAAGCTGGTACTGCAGAGGAACGCTACGGTAACGGGAAAGCGTTTCGGCAATTTCTTCCAGGCCAGCCTGATCAAAAGCAATGGAGCCCGTCTCAAAGCTGAACGCATCCGCAGCAGGACGCTGGATGCGCCTGCTTAGGAGGCAAAGGGTAGTTGCTACCTTTAAACGCGGGCCCATGTTCAAGCAGGTTGGGGTGGTAATAGCGCTGTAATGTTTTCATATCGCGATGCCTGGTCTGAGCAGCGGCTTAAAGCATTTCGAAACCATGCTGCTGAAATAGCCTGGTGGTGGCTTCATGGCGCAAGTCATGCAATCGCAAACCTGAAAGCTGGGCTCGCTCACATGCGCGCCCAAATGCTTTTGTCAGCGAGGCTGAACGAATGTTGAAGACGTATTCAATGATGCAGGCCAGGCCTGCGCGCGATAGTGCGTTACCTGCTGGCCGAGCTGAGGAGGACGCAGCCCAACCATCCCTTGCTCAACAAGAAGAACCGTGAGGGCATTGCCGCTTTGCGCGAGTGTGAGCCGTTTGAGCGTGCAACAGCCCTATTCTTGTTCGGTGCTTTGCAACAGTTCTTCTTCGACGGCAATAAGCGCACATCACGCTTCATGATGAACGGCATTCTCATGTCGCGTGGCATCGATGCGATCAGTGTCCCAGCCGCCAAGGCTCAGGAGTTCAACGAAAAGATGGTTCACTTTTATCCTAACTTTGCCGTAAAACTTGGCCCTTCAGGGCGGAGATATAAGGGGGTCGCCACTTAAAACAATTTCTCAAAGCTAATCCAGACCACGCCTGTTTGTGGCTATTCAGGCCTGACCCGATGATCAAAAGTAAATGGCCGCAGAATCTCGAAAGTGATCTCGCTGAATCTCGGATGTTGTGGGTTGATCACAATATTCTGGTTTTCCGGAATGATGACCGAAGGCACTATCAGGCCCATGTGCTGGCCTGCTTCCACGAATTGATCGCCAAGACGGGCAGCTTCGATGGAGGATGGCATGGCACTCCAGCCTTTGGGCAGGCTATTCCGGTTCAGTGTCTGGTACAGGGCTGAATCGTCGGGTAGTTTGATTTCAACCAGCACCAGGTCGTCGGGAAGCGGATTGCCGGTATGGACCAGTTTTTCAAAGGCAGTAATTGCGACACTTAAGCCGGCATAGATTACTGCGATTCCTTCACTGTTCCAGCGTCCTCCTGCAATCCTAGCACCCGTACCTGCTCGATCGAGCGCGTACTTCTCTTTGGCAATGCGCCATGCCAGCACTTAAACAGCGCCCCCATATGCAATTGCGTTGAGGATTTTCTTGACTTCCCCTTTGCCAAGATCCGTATCGAGCATGGTGATAGGCGCCTCGCCCAATGCCTTGTTCTCAGCAAATAGCCAAGCTTTGGCTTTATCGCTGGAACCAAAAACGTCTATTGCGTCAGCCTCGATCTGAGCGATGCGCGCCAACCTCTCGGTTTCGGAAGGTCCTAAGTGTTTATCGGCCTTGAGCCATCTCGCCAACGTGGTCGAAGGAATACCCAATAGCTGCCCCATGCGCTGTTGCGTGATGGAGAAGTGACGGCTGGCATCCACCAGGACACCTGCCTCGACGCCAGCGCGTATTTGTTCGATGCGCTTGGCCGGCTCCGCCTGCACCAGCTTGCTGCTGAACTGGGCATATTGCTTGGCTACGGTATGGCCAGCACTTTTGGCTTGAGGTGCAGATGTGACCACCCTGGCTTTATCGGTCATGATCCAACTCCCGCTTGATATTCAAATGATGATTAATATTATTCCAAATGGTTTTTTTGAGCAAGGCTGGGATTTGAGGATGTGCTGCCCCCATTCTTCCTCATTTTGCAGCGAGGCTACCTGGTAGGCGGTCTGTAATTCAAGTGGTGTGGCTTCATCATCTCTGGTGGTCACGAGGCCGATAGCTATATGTAAATAGTCTCGTCTTTGATATCTCCTGGTTTGACTGTGATGGCGATGAGCTTTGGCGAGCGGACTTTAAAGAACCAACTGCCATTTTTTCTTTGTAAGACGTCTAGCGCCATGATCGACTCCTGAAAATGGTGGAGTCCTGTATAGCTACCAGTTCGGTTTTAAACGGTCGATTTGTAGCGTACTTGTAGCAAAAGCATGAAGATAGGAAAGCGAAGCAAGAGGAGGAGTGCGGCAGCCCGCGTAGTTACTGGTGCGCCCGACAGGAGTCGAACCTGTGACCTTTGGCTTCGGAAACCAACACTCTATCCAACTGAGCTACGGGCGCGATTTAAGCAGGAGGCAGATTATAGCAAATGAATACAGGCTTGTCCGTGATAACCTTTTCCCGAGCGGGGCTTATTGAGTATAATCACAGCTTAATCGTATGAAGGATTTGTCTGTATGAGTGCGCATGATCACGATTTTCCTGAAACAACAAAGACGCAATTCATTCTGGCGACACTGGGTGCGCTGTTTGCGCCCTTGCTGGTGCTGTTTTTGGTGGCGCGTTTATTGCTGAGTATTGACGCTAGCCATATTGATGATCCGGTTGAAGTGCAAACACCGGTTACAGAGTCA
Organism: Methylobacillus sp.; assembly: GCF_036844465.1. Classification (NCBI taxonomy): domain Bacteria; kingdom Pseudomonadati; phylum Pseudomonadota; class Betaproteobacteria; order Nitrosomonadales; family Methylophilaceae; genus Methylobacillus; species Methylobacillus sp. Next base: position 14,291 of record NZ_DAIUFW010000007.1, on the reverse strand, counting down.
GTCGCCCCGGCGGCAAGCGCTGGTGCTGACAGCGATGCGCAGGATAATAATGCTGCTGCCGATGAGTCTGCTGCTCCAGCAGCGGAGTCCGAAGCTGAGGACAAGAGCGAATAAATCCGGTTGTCTGTTTTAACCTTCTTTAATTTCAGATAGCAGCCCCGCCATGGCTACCTATGCGATAGGCGATATTCAGGGCTGCTTTCATTCCTTTCTTTCTCTCCTCGAAGTTATCCGGTTTGATCCTGTCCAGGACAGGATCTGGCTTGTCGGCGATCTGATCAATCGCGGCTCGGGTTCATTGGAAACGCTGCGCTGGGCCAAGGATCATGAATCCAGCCTAGTCATGGTGCTTGGTAATCATGATCTGCATGCCCTGGCAGTAGCGGAAGGCTATGTGCGAGTACATCGCAGTGATACCCTGCAACCTATCCTGAATGCGCCGGACCGTGATGAGTTGCTGGAGTGGCTGCGTTTTCGCCCCATGATACATGCCGAGGGCGACCTGGTGGTTGTACATGCCGGATTGCTGCCGCAGTGGCAGGTCGGGCAGGCATTGGAGTTGGGGCGCGAGGTGGAGGCTGCCTTGCGTGGGGGTGGATATCAGGATTTCCTATCGCAGATGTATGGCAATTATCCATTGCGCTGGGATGCTTCATTGCAGGGCATGGACCGCCTGCGCATGATTACGAACGCCATGACGCGGTTGCGGGTCTGCACGCTGGATGGCGCCATGGATTTCGATTTCAAGGGCGAGCTGGAGGATGTGCCGGCTGGAACGGTGCCCTGGTTTGATGTGCCGGAGCGGCATTCATCGGATGCAACTGTGATTTTCGGGCATTGGTCGGCGCTGGGCTTGCAGCAGCGCGACAATCTTTATGCCCTGGATACCGGATGTTTGTGGGGAGGCAAATTGACTGCTCTGCGTCTGGAAGATAAACAGGTTTTTCAGGTGCCTTGCCATCCTGCAGATGGGCCGCGTGCGCTCAAGGTCGGCTAGTTTCAGTTGGTGTTGGTATTGAAAGATCAGCCATCAACCCAATGGCGACGATGGCTGGGCTGGATGCGGAAAAGAGCCCTGGTCTAATCCAGGGTTAGCCTGGCTGCAATCGATTGCCTTGCCATCAGGCACAATCCCCGTCTCTCATGGCTGGCGCTGGCAATCGGCGCGGCAAAGTCCAGTTCCACCACTGGTCGTGGCTGTGACACTACCATGCGGAGCGATTGCCATAAGGTAGTGTCGCCATGGTAGGCCATGGCGGCGTTGGGGCTGCCATTCGCATCTGGATAGCGGATCGCAAAAGGCCGGATGGCTGTATTGGCGTCAATGGCCGCTTGCATGAGGCTGCCTTTGAACGGCTTTAATTCTGTGCCGTCGGTAGTAGTGCCTTCAGGAAAATAGCAAAGGCAATCCCCCGCCATCAGGCTTGATGTGGCGGTTGATACCATGCGGCTTGCATCCTGTTTTTTCTCACGTTCAATGAACAAGGTGTTGGCCTGTGCCACCAGCCAGCCAATCATCGGCCATGAACGGATATCTGCCTTGGCGATGAAGCGGACAGTGCGGATGCTGTTGAGTGCGTGAATGTCCAGCCAGGAGATATGATTGGCGACAAACATGCTGCCCTTGATATCGTCATCAGGAATATAGCCTTTGGTAATCACCTGCATGTTGAGAATGCCCAGGAACTGTTTGCTCCAGCGCCGGATAATGCGCTCACGGCGCAATGTGCTCACCCGGGGCAGGATGATGGCGGCAACAGAAATTCCATACAGCGTGTGCAGGCCGAGGCGCGACAAGCGGAACAGTTGCGTGGGCAGTGGGGTAGATTTTGCAGTCAAGCGGCAGGCGGCTTATATCTGAAGTATTGGAACCAGCTTATTTGAAAAAGTGGGCTGCATAGCGTTTATTGAGGCGCGACAATGGTAGCATAACCAGTATGTCTGCCGTATTGAAGGCAGGATCCCAGGCCGGTGCGCCGCAGATGTAGGCGCCTAGCCGCAAATAGCCCTTGATCAGCGGCGGGCAGGTAACTTCCATATCCTGGCGCAATGCTTCCAGTGGCAGCGGGCAATTCGGGAACACACGATATTCAGGCGGCGAAAGGTGATCCTGTTGCAATTGGTGGTACAAGCTGGCTGCCATGTGGCCGCCATCTGCCATGCCAATGCTGCCGCAACCTATCATATATTCATAGCGATGCACCTTCATATAGTTGGCCAGGCCAGCCCATAGCAGGGTGATGGTGCCGCCTTGGCGGTAGTCCTTGTGCACGCATGCGCGCCCGACTTCCACCATGCTGGGCGCTAAATGCCGAAGGCGGGAGAGGTCGAACTCGCCCGCGGAATAATATCCGCCGGCCTCATTGGCCATGGCCGGGCTGAGAATGCGATAGGTGCCGACGACTTCGCCGGTTTCATGATTGCGTACCAGCAAGTGGTCGCAAAACGCATCAAAGCCATCCTGGTCCAGGCCATCAGCGCTGGAGAGGTTGGCTCCCATTTCTTCTGCAAATATCTTGTAGCGCAAACGCTGGGCTTCGGCGATTTCTGAAGCGTTGCGTGCAAGGCTGACATATAGCTGATTGGCACCGGCCCTAAGGCCAAGGGAAGACTGCCGGTCAAGCATGAGGCTGATCCTGACTGTTGAGATAGCCTGCACTCTAAAAGTGCTGAATGACGGAACAGTTAAAACAAGGTGAAGCTTTTGTGAAAATGCCGGGCAAGGCCCGGCATGATGGAGTCAGAAAGGTTGAAGGCGTGTCAGTGTGTGACGCGTGTCACGCCGCCACTTTCCACCAGGCGCACTCTGTCGCCGGGGTTGAACTGGGTGTCGGCTTCCTGCACGACGGCGATCATGCTGCCGCTATCGAGCTTCACGGTAATTTCCAGGCCATCCTTACGGGTGATGCCTTCTTCAGCTGCCGAACCAGCCAGGCCGCCCACCAAGGCGCCGAGGACTGTGGCAATCGCCTGGCCGCGACCACCGCCTACTGAACTGCCGGCAATACCGCCCACGACTGCGCCTGCGCCGCCGCCAATTGGGGTCTTGGTGCCTTCGAGCCTGACATTGCGAACACTTTCCACAACGCCCATGCGCACAGTCTGGGTTTTGCGTGCTTCATCGCGGCTGTATACATCACCTGATTTGGAGCTCATACAACCTCCAAGAGAGAGCAAAATGCCTGTTGTTACAATTAGTGTGGTGATACGCATGATGTGCTCCTTAAGCTCTTGTTTCTTCTGCAATATGTTGTGACAAGGTTTCATCCACCAGCACTTGGCTGTAGATATTCTGTATTTCCTCGCGGGACAGCAGGTGATTCTGCGCGCCGCGGCTGGCAATCTTGATAGAGCCCATCACGGAGGCCAGGCGTCCACATACGGGCCAATCCCATCCTTGTGCAATACCATACAGCAAACCGGCACGATAGGCGTCGCCGCAACCAGTAGGGTCGACAACCTGTGTGGCTTTGACGCATGGAATTTCATATAGTTTTCCATCGGCATAAATCGTGGAACCTTGAGCGCCTTTGGTGACGATCAAGGCCTTTACCTTGCTGGCGATGTCATCCAATGTAAGACCGGTTTTTTCCAGCAAGAGTTGCGCTTCGTAATCGTTGACGGCGACATAAGCCGCCATCTCGATGAAATGCAGCAATTCTTCCCCATTGAACATGGGTAAGCCCTGTCCTGGGTCAAACATGAAGGGAATGCCTTTTTCATGGCATTCCCGAGCATGCAGGAACATGCCATCACGGCCATCAGGCGCAATGATGGCCAAGCCGATATCCTGTGCGTCATGCACGCTGTTCTGGTGGCATTCGCTCATGGCGCCGGGGTGGAATGCCGTGATCTGGTTGTCGTCCTGGTCGGTAGTAATGAAAGCCTGCGCGGTGAAGGTGCCGGGAATTTGCTTGATATGCGTGGTTTCCAGAGCATGCTGTTCCAGCCAGGTGGTATAGCTCGAAAAATCATCGCCCACGGTCGCCATGATGACAGGATTGCCCTCGAGCAATTTGAGGTTGTAGGCGATATTACCCGCCGTGCCGCCGAATTCGCGACGCATTTCCGGCACGAAGAAACAGATGTTCAGCATGTGGATTTTATCTGGCAGGATGTGGTTCCTGAACCGGTCGCCAAACACCATGATGGTGTCAAATGCCATAGAGCCACAAATTAAAATCCGCATGTTCCAACCTATTTTACTGAGTATAAACCGGCATTATCTAAGGCGGGAGGGGCAACTGCAAGCATGAAAAAGCCCGCTGCTTGGCGGGCTTCTCTGGAGATCAGGGTGGAAGGCGTCAGGCTGCCTGTGGCTCCAGTGAATTCTCAATCAGGATTTTCGCCGCTTTTTTTGCATATTTCACGGCGCCAGAGCCGCGCTTGATCTGTTCGGCCTGGATTGCGCCTTCGATCAGGATGGAGAGTTGCAAGGCAAGGCTGTCAGGGTCACGCGCTCCGGCATCGGAAGCCAGCTCGGCCAGCATCTGGCGGAATTGGCGGGATTGTTCCGCCGAGAGGCGGTGCACGGGGTTTTCCTCATTCGGGAATTCTGCTGAAGCCTTGAGGAAAGCCATGCCGCGGAAATCTGGAGAGGTAACCCACTCTTCAATGAAATCAAACAGCTTCTGTAGGCGTTCGGAGGGTTTCTTGGTGTTTTTGTTGAGTTTGTTGCTGAGCCAGTCGGTGAAATCGGTATGGCCTTTTTGCAGGACTTCCAGAATCAGGTCTTCCTTGCTGCGGAAATATTTATACAGCGTCATCTTTGTCGTGCCAGCGACCGCGACGATGGTATCTACGCCAGTGGAGTTGATACCGCGCGTCTGAAACAGGTCAGAAGCAACGTGGAGTATTTTTTCCCGTAACACGGACATAACGTGGTTCCTTATTGGGCGTACTTTAAATTTATACGCAATCCTCAATATATACCGTTCAGTATATACGCATTCATGTCGGAATAAATGGATAACAGCCAGAAATAACTGTATCCCCGTACGGTTCCCGAGTATAAGCGCTGGATGTGAATCCTGCTTGGTTTAAGTGTAAACAAACTGTTACAGATGTATAAAAAAGTGTAAATTGATGGGCGTGGTAATGAGGGGAAAATACATTCACTATTTACAGGAAGGTATGTATGCGCAAATTTTTATCATTCATGCTGGACGGCCTGACGGTGGTTCCTGCTTCTGCATCAGTGGCGGACAAATCGCTTTCGGTGGAAGAGTCTGTTGTATTGGATGCGCCTGCAGAAGTGGTGTGGGCCAGGATAGGCCGTTTTGGCGACATGAGCTGGCATCCGGCATTGGCTTCCACTGAAATTGTGGAAGGAAGTGAAAATGTGCCTGGAGCCAGGCGTGTGTTGACGATCAAGAATGGCGGCACGATTCACGAAACCTTGACCGCGCGGGATGCCAAGGCCATGGAGCTGTCGTACAAGATTACGGAAAGCGTGTTGCCGGTCAGTGATTACAGCGCCACGCTTTCAGTGCAGGCGGAAGATAGTGGCAGTCGCGTGCTATGGACCAGCAATTTCAAGCGTAAGACGCCGGGTGATGATCAGGCTGCTGTGGATACCATCACCAATATATTCCAGTCGGGATTGGCCCAATTGCAAGCTGATTTGCAAATAAGAAATTGATTAAAAAGAAAAAAAGCCGGGTTCTCGGCTTTTTTATTTCCTGCTATTCAGCTTGCTTAGATATTTGGGGATGTGCCGGATGGCACTGGCAGAGTCAATTGCGTCTTGATAAAGGTCTGCTCAGATTCTGGGAGGGTGATAAGCGGCCTGTACTCACAGCTTACCTTTTTCAATAGCTGGGTTGCCAGTGCGATATCCTCGGCGCGGTTGGAAAGTCGTCCATTGACGATATTGTTGAGAAACACGCTGCGTTCGGATGATCCCAGCATCAACGCCTGCGGGAACTGGCAGGTGCCTTGTCGCATGCGTTCCAACGCATTGTAAAGCGCAGCCACATGTTGTGGACTGGGTGGGGTTTCCTGAGAAGACGTATTCCAGAGTTGGTAAGAAGCCGCAGGTGCGCGGACAACAGGCGGTTCGCGCAGCATATACCAGGAAACAAACAGCGTTATTCCCAGCAGGCTGACAAAGCTGGCGTTTGTGCTTAAATCTCTCAGTCTGCGCCAACTGCCAACACATTGAGCACGGATCAGAGCCTCGGTGGCGGTGCGAGCATGGCGCAATGCCTGGCTTTCAGGCTGCTGTTTTTCTTGCTGCAATGCGTTGTCCAGCACGATGATGATTTGCTGGGCGAGGGTGTCGGGGAGCCGTGCGCCACTGGCTTTGGCTTGTTTGTGAAGGAAGCGGATCAGGCGGGTTTTCTGCTGCACGAATTCCTGCTCTATTTCATGCCGTGAATAGCTTGTTGGTGACAGCAATACATCAAAAATCTTCAGTAGGCGGGATTGGGGTGAGCTTTTGCCGGATTTCAGCAATTGCATCAGCCATGAACGGTTTCGATTGAACATAGGCATATCCTGGCTAGAAGGGTTTGACAACGACCAGTATGACAATGGCAACCAGCAACAAGACTGGTAATTCGTTCAGCCAGCGATAGAAGACGTGGCTGTGGCGGTTGCGGTCATGCTTGAACGCAAACAGCAGCTTGCCGCAGTAAAGATGGTAAATAATCAGCACGGCAACCAGGGTGAGCTTGGCATGCAGCCATGCTCCTGAAAAACCGTAACCATGCCACAGCCATAGGCCGAACACGATGGTCAGCACGGCGCCAGGCGTCATGATGCCAAAGAACAGCTTGCGCTCCATGATCTTGAAGCGCTCGCTGCCAGTACCGTCTTCCGTCATGGCGTGGTAGACGAACAGGCGTGGCAAATAAAACAGGCCAGCGAACCAGGTGACCATGAAGATGATATGCCAGGCTTTGATCCAGAGCATGTTTTAAGCTCCTGTTCCCAAGTGCTGATCCAGCGTTTTACGCAATGGGGTGAACTCCAGCTCGCCGATCAGTTTCTGGATGATGCGGCCCTGCTTGTCGATAATGAATGAGGTAGGGGTGACGCGCACTTCGTTGAAGTGTTGCGCGACTTCGCCAGTGCTGTCATGACTGACGGGAAAAGGTAGCGCGTTGTTGCGGGTATAGGTGGCGACTTGCCGGAGAGTGTCATATGACATGGCAACGGCGACCACCTCGAAGCCTTTATGCTTGTATTCGTTGTATGTCTGGATCAGCCCAGGCATTTCCGCGATGCAGCCGGGGCAATCTGTTGCCCAGAAATTCACCAGCACCATTTTGCCCTGCAATGAGGACATGGGAATGGTCTTGCCTTCAAGCGTGACGAAATTGATGTCGGGCGCCTGCGGCTTTTGTGTCAGGGAAAACCCCAGGAAAATCAGCAAGCCGATAATGGCAAGCGGGATCAGGACTTTACGCAGCTTCTGTAACATGGTGTAAACAAGCAATCCGGCAACTAATGATTGACATGGTCATTGTGGTGCTTTTTGCTGGTTTTGTCATCTGGCTGATCTTGATTAAAAATGGTTCTCATTCCGTTGAAAGCCTTGCCAGGCCTGCATGTCTGCTTATTTTTGAGTAAGTCCGCATGATATAATCGCGTCTTTGGCCTAACTGCGATTTATACCAGCATGACTGCCCGTTTACGCGAAATCCCCTACAACTACACCTCTTTCTCTGACCGTGAAATCGTGATCCGTTTTCTCGGGGAAGAGGTCTGGAATGTGCTCAATGAACTGCGTACAGAGCGCAAGACCGGGCGTTCCGCACGCATGCTGTTTGAAGTGCTGGGCGATCTGTGGGTAGTGTCGCGCAACCCTTATCTGCAGGATGACCTGCTAGGCAACAAGAAGCGTCGCCAAGGCCTGATCGACGCCATGAACCACCGCATCAAGGCGATTGACGAGCGCAGCGCAGGCAACCAGAAAGTGCTCAAGCTGGTGGTGGCAGCACGCAAGGCGGTCAACGAGTTTGAGCAGGAGTTCCGCCAGACCGAGAGCCTGCGCAAGCAGACGCTTGCTAAGCTTTCGCGTTATACGCGCAAGGACAATATCCGTTTCGATGGTTTGTCCCGCGTTTCTCATGTCACTGATGCCACTGACTGGCGCGTCGAGTATCCGTTTGTTGTCATCACCCCCGACTCCGAGCAGGAGATTGCCGCGCTGGTGCGTGTCTGCATCGAGCTAGGCTTGACCATCATCCCGCGCGGCGGCGGCACCGGCTATACCGGCGGCGCCGTGCCGCTGACCAAGTTCTCGGCGGTCATCAACACGGAAAAGCTGGATCAGCATTCCGGCGTCACCTATGCCAAGCTGCCGGGCGTCAACGGCCCAGGCATGGATGGCACGGTGCCGGTTATCCATTGCGGCGCAGGCGTGGTGACGCGGCGTGTGATGGAAGCAGCCAGCGCGGCTGAACTGGAATTTGCCGTCGACCCGACTTCCGCCGACGCTTCGTGCATAGGCGGCAACGTCGCGATGAACGCCGGTGGCAAGAAGGCCGTGCTCTGGGGCACGGCGCTCGACAACTTGGCTTCCTGGCGCATGGTGACGCCGGATGCGCAGTGGCTGTTTATCGAGCGCCTGGACCACAACCTCGGCAAGATTCACGATGTGGAAACCGCGCGGTTCCGTATCACGCGCTACGAGGAAGATGGCAAGACCGTGATTGGCGAGCCTGAATTGCTCGACATTCCCGGCCCCAGCTTCCGTACTGTCGGCCTCGGCAAGGACGTGACGGACAAGTTCCTGTCCGGCCTGCCCGGCATCCAGAAGGAAGGCTGCGACGGCCTGATTACCTCGGCGACCTTCATCCTGCACCGCATGCCCAAGCATGTGCGCACCGTGTGCCTGGAGTTTTTCGGCCACGTTGCGCTTGCGGTGCCTTCCATCGTCGAGGTCAAGGATTATCTCGACGCTCATCCCAACACCATCCTCGCCGGGCTGGAGCATCTAGACGAGCGCTACCTGCGCGCCGTGGGCTACGCGACTAAGGCCAACCGCAGCGAGCGGCCCAAGATGGTGCTGATCGCGGATATCGCCAGCGATGATGAAAATGGCGTGGGTGAGGCGGCTTCGCAGGTGGTGCGTCTTGCCAATGCGCGTGGCGGCGAGGGTTTCATCGCCGTGTCGAGTGAGGCGCGCAAGAAGTTCTGGCTCGATCGTGCGCGTACTGCGGCGATCGCCAAGCACACCAATGCGTTCAAGATCAACGAGGACGTGGTGATCCCGCTGCCGCGCCTGGGCGATTACTCCGATGGCATCGAGCGCATCAACATCGAGCTCTCGATCAAGAACAAGCTCAAGCTGCTGGATGCGCTCGAGGTCTTTATCGAAGGCGACCTGCCGTTGTATGAGGACGACGAAACCCAGGCCGACCCTGAAAGCGTCGTTGCCAAGCGCCAGATGGCGCTGGAATTGTTCGCCGCCACGCGCCAGCATTGGCAAAAGGTGCTGGACAACCTCGACGGCGCGATTTCCCTGCTGGGGCCGGATTTCAGCGACCTTGCCGTGGAAAACATTTTCCGCGCCGTGCAGGAGCACCAGGTGCGCATCTCCTGGAAGCAGGACATCAAGAAGGAGCTGCACCGCATCTTTACCGGTCGCGAGTACCGCCGTATCCTCGAGCGTTGCGACGAAATCCATAAACAGGTGCTGAAGGGCCGCGTCTTTGTCGCGCTGCACATGCACGCTGGCGACGGCAATGTGCACACCAACATTCCGGTCAATTCCGACGATTACGAAATGATGCAGACTGCGCACGAGGCCGTCGCGCGTATCATGAAGCTGGCGACCGGCCTGGGCGGCGTGATCTCGGGCGAGCACGGCATCGGCATCACCAAGATGGAGTTTCTCGACGACAAGACCGTGGCCAAGTTCGCCGACTACAAGGCCAAGGTCGATCCGGAAGGCCGCTTCAACAAGGGCAAGCTCATGGCGGGTTCCGGCCTGCATTCGGCCTATACGCCCTCGTTCGGCCTGCTGGAGCAGGAATCCATCATCATGGAGCAATCGGCGATCGGCGATATTGCCGACTCCATCAGCGATTGCCTGCGCTGCGGCAAGTGCAAGCCGGTATGCACGACGCACGTGCCGCGCGCCAACCTGCTGTACAGCCCGCGCAACAAGATTCTCGGTACCTCGCTGCTGATCGAGGCCTTCCTCTACGAAGAGCAGACTAGGCGTGGCATCTCGCTTAAGCATTTCGACGAGTTCAACGATGTCTCCGACCATTGCACGGTCTGCCACCGCTGCGAAAAGCCGTGCCCGGTCGATATCGACTTCGGCGACGTTTCGATCGCCATGCGCAACTTCCTGCGCGAGCAGGGCAAAAAGCATTTCAATCCCGGCACCACGGCGGCGATGACCTTCCTCAACATCAAGGATCCGGCCACCATCCGCGCCATGCGTACGGCGATGGTCGGCTTCGGCTACAAGGCGCAGCGCGTCGCGCACGGCCTGTTCAAGCGGCTGGGCGTGTTGAACGCCACCAAGAAGGCGCCGCCGCAAACGCTGGGCAAGCCTGAGATCAAAGCGCAGGTGATCCATTTCCTCAACCGGCCCATGCCCAAGGCGATGCCGACCAAGACCTCGCGCGCCTTGCTCGGCATAGAAGACGACACCATCGTGCCGGTGATCCGCAATCCGCAGAAAACTACTGAAGATTCGGATGCCGTGTTCTATTTCCCCGGCTGTGGTTCCGAACGTTTGTTCTCTACCGTCGGGTTGGCGACACAAGCCATGTTGTACGAAGCAGGTGCGATCACCGTACTGCCACCAGGCTATCTCTGCTGCGGCTATCCGCAGACTGCGAGCGGCAACCACGACAAGGGGCAGCAGATCACGGCGGATAACCGCGTGCAGTTCCATCGTGTCGCCAACACCTTGAACTACCTCGATATCAAGACCGTAGTGGTTTCCTGCGGCACCTGCATGGACCAGTTGCAGAAGTACGAGTTCGAACGCATCTTTCCAGGCGCAAGATTGCTGGACATCCACGAATACCTGATGGAAAAAAACTTCAAGATCGAAGGCATTACCGGCACGCGCTATATGTATCACGACCCTTGCCACAGCCCGATGAAAACCTATGCGCCAATGAAGGTAACGCAGGCGCTGGTAGGCGAGAATGACGTGGCGCTCAACGACCGCTGCTGCGGCGAATCCGGCTCGTTTGCGGTATCCCGCCCCGACATTGCCACCCAGGTGAAAATGCGCAAGCAGGAAGAGCTGGAAAAAGGTATGGAGAAAATGGGGCTGACCCCAGGCAAGCCAGAGCAGGAAGTCAAAATCCTCACCTCCTGCCCGTCCTGCCTGCAAGGCTTGTCACGCTACGGCGAAGATACCGGTATCGAGGCCGATTACATTGTCGTCGAAATGGCCAAGCACCTGCTGGGCGAGAACTGGATGCAGGATTATGTGCAGAAGGCTAACAACGGTGGTATAGAGAAAGTGCTGTTGTAATTACCCCTGTGGCTCTCCAAATCAATCAAGAAGCCGGCTATGCCGGCTTCTTCTGTTTGTAGAGCATGCCCGAAGGCTAAGTAAAAGCAGGTAGTCAGTTCAAGCGGAATACGGAAACGGTCTTGTTGAGCTGCTGGGCCTGTTCTTCCAGTGAATGGGCGGCTGCCATTGCTTCCTCTACCAGCGCCGCGTTCTGCTGGGTGACTTCATCCATGGAGGTGACGGCGATATTGATCTGCTGGATGCCGCTATTTTGCTCTTCAGAAGCGTGGGCAATCTCATTCATGATGCCGGAAACCCGCTGTACTGCCGCCACAACTTCTTCCATGGCCTGGCCCGCGCCTACGACTTGTGCCGAACCTTGCCCAATTTTGGCGACAGAGTCGGTAATCAACTGTTTGATTTCCTTGGCTGCATTGGCGCTACGATGGGCCAGGCTGCGCACTTCCTGCGCCACCACGGCAAAGCCACGGCCCATCTCGCCGGCACGTGCGGCTTCGACCGCGGCATTGAGCGCAAGAATATTCGTCTGGAAAGCGATGCCCTCGATTACGCCGGTAATTTCCGACATCTTGCGTGATTCATCCGAAATCTCCTGCATGGTGCTGACAGCAGTAGTCACAGTCATGCGGGCATGTGCAGCCGTGCTTGAGGCAGTGGCGGTCAGCTCGTTGGCGGCTTTCGCGTTCTCGGTGTTCTGCCCAACATTAGAGGTGAGTTGTTCCAGGCTGGCGGCCGTTTCTTCCAGTGAGGCTGCCTGGTTTTCCGTCCTTTGCGAAAGATCGGTATTGCCCAGGGCGATCTCGGAAGAAGCAGTGGAAACATATTCGCTACTGGCGCGGATGTCACTGACGAGATCGCGCAATTTATCCTGCATGACCGTCATGGCGTGCAGCATGCTGAAATTATCGCCCGGCTTGAGCATGACCTTTGTGGTCAGGTCGCCATTGGCGATATGGCTGGCCAGATCGGCAGCATCCGCAGGTTCGCCACCAATCGGGCGAATCACCATGCGATCTATCAGGTAGCCGAGCGCCAGCGAGACGAGGATGACGCTGAGCAGTCCGATGATGATCGCTGTATTGCGCAGGTTATGCACGCCTTCAAGGATTGTGTCTTCAGGCACGGTAATGCCAAAAGACCACGGAGTTTTGCTCTGGGCGATATTGATCGGTTGATAGATTCTCAAGACCCTGGTGTGCAGAGAATCATCCTGAACGCTGTCCTGGTATAGTTGCCCGGTTTTAACCGCCTGCCTGACCTTGTCCCAGGTGCTGCCGCTTGGGATGGCCTTGCCCACATTCGCGGCTTCGCGGTCGGCGATATAATTTCCTTGGTTCGAGAGCAGGCTGGCATAGCCAGTGGAAAATGGCTTGATCTGGCTAATTCTCTGCTGGAGTTCCGAGAGCAATATATCCACACCCAGAACACCGACTATAACGCCGTTATGCCGGATCGGCACCACCATGCTTGTAAACAGCGTTTTATTACCGTTAATCTCATATTCATAAGGTTCAAGCAAGGTTTCCTCGCCGCTGTTGCGTGCCAGCAGGTAATAATCGCCTTCGCCTGGCACTTCGTAATTGTTCAGTGCCTCAATCCCGATCTGGCCGCTGCCGCGGTTCCAGTAAGGCACATAACGCCCTGTGGCATCCGTGCCGCGTTGATTGATGAACTCGTGATCCTGTCCGTCGAAGGCATTGGGTTCCCAAACGGTCCAGACACCGAAAAATGCCGGATTACCCTCCAATACCTGTTTCAGCATGCTATCTGCAAGCTTGCGGTTGCCCGGGCCTTCGTTGCGCATTCCCTGTAAGGATTGCGCAAGAGCACGCGCCGCATCAAAAGCGCTGCCAATTTCGGCTTTGATGTCGCTTGCATTCTGTCTGGACAAGGCGCGAGTATATTCAAGTGCCGATTCCTGCTGCAGGTTCGATGCCTTGTAGGTCAACACCGCAATGGTGAGACTGAATCCAGACAAGATCATCGTAATGACGACTAACAGGACTTTGCTACGCAAGCTGAGCTGATGAAGAGAGGCCATGATCCGGGTTTTCTTGATGGTTGATTTGAGTGATAACGGCATGAAGTAAAGAAAATTTACTTTTAAGAAACAAAGGGTATTGCTTTACATGACAAAAATACACGTGCTTGATCGAGAGCAGGCTATTCCAGAGCAAAACCGGTGACAGTGGCTTCGGTGACCTCCGGCATCTGTCAAGGATGTTAGAACATAAGTCATGCTGCTGTTAGCTCATTCTGAACATGGATGGCGGTCGTTTTTTTCTGCATTCAGCCAGACGCTGCCTATAGGTTGCCAGTTGCGCATGCTGCACGACCAGCGCCCTGGGTACGCGCAGCCTGATATAGCGCATGGCATCGAGCAAGAATGGCATGGTCCTGACTAACATGGTGCTGAGCAGGTGTGACATAAGGGGAGATGCTGTTCGTTATACCAATGCACGAGTTGCCTCACTCAATGCAACACCAGAGACGGTGGCCGCATTGCTCCCGCACTACGGTGCGTTGAATGACGTGCGAACTGTTGGCCATATTCTCGGATTCAAAGACTTCATGGCCCACAATCTTGCGGCTGTAAAACCAAAAGTAAAACCAAAAGGGTCAGACTCGATTGATCTACATGAGCCGTCGGTTTCTTCTTCCTTCTTCTTTCATGATCCGGCTGACGGCATCATAGACGTGGTAAGGATGTAGTTCTGCACACCGCTACCATTGTAAATAGTGAATCAATCGAGTCTGACCCTTTGATTTGTGTTGCGGAATATTAGGCAAAATAATTCGAGGGAGGCGGGGCATATTAAACCTTATAAGATAT